>NZ_JBDYKJ010000032.1:0-51809 GCF_040012395.1 Nocardioides sp. 31GB23
CGCAGCACCACCCGCAACCGACGCCGCTCCGCCTTGCGGACCTCCGCCTCGGCCTCGTGGGCGAAGTCGAGCAACCACTCAGCATCGAGGTCGTCGACCTCGAGGGGCTGTCCGTGGCTGTCGGTCTCGATCATGACCCGATTCTACTCGAACACACGTTCGAGCACAAGGGTCGATCGGCCCCTGGGGACAGGCCCTGGGAGCCTCCTGGGCGTCCCTGCCGGCAGTGGGCACGACCGCGGGACAGGTCCCCGCACACCCGGACCGAGCTCGCTTAGCGCTCGACCTACTTCGCCGAGCACTACGTGGCGGGCGCGGCACCCCCGGACGGAGACGTGACGGTCGTCCACTCCGCCGGGGGAGGTCGCTTCCCCTTCGGGCGTTCGTGGAACGTGACCGAGCTGCGGGCCGACTTCTCGCCCTGGGATCCCGAGGACCTGGCCGAGATCCTGTGGATCGAGGACGTGAACTGCCCGAACGGGACGGGCAGGACGGACGTCGCGCGAGCCGGGTGACCCGCCGCGACCTCCCGGGGCCGGGTCGCGGGCTCCCAGCCTCCTCGTCTCACCCGGCGACGAGTTCGTCGATCTGGTTGATCGCCGCCGACGAGCCCTCGACGATGCCCATGTCGAGCACGGCCTGCAGCGCCTCGGCGCTGGCGTAGGTGCCGACGTACGTCGCTCGGGTGCCGCCGTCGTGCTCGACGAAGGTGACGACGTTGGAGCTCACCGGCAGGTCGGTGTTCTTGGTGAACTGCTCGTCGAGCGCGAAACCGTCGTCGAAGGTGAAGCCGAAGGGCTCGTCGACACTGACGACCTCCCAGTAGCCGTAGTAGCGCTCCCCCTCGGGGCTGGTCATGTAGTAGTTCGTCCGCCCGCCGGGGGCGAGGTCGTGATCGACGAAGGTGGCCGGGTAGGTCGGCGGCCCCCAGACCCGCTCGAGCTGGCGCGGGTCGGCGTACACCTCCCAGATCCGCTTCGGCGGCGCCGCGAAGTGGGCGACGATGGTCAGGGTGCGGGTGTCGAGGTCGTGGGTGACGTCGGTGACGGGCATGGCGATCAGTCCTCCGTGGATGGCTGCGTGGGTGGTGGGGGCGCCTGCTCGGCGCCGGGACCGGGCTCGGCGATCAGCTCGTCGATCCGGGAGATGCGGCCCCGCCAGAGGAGCTCCAGCTCGGTGAGCATCGCGCCCACCGACCGCACCGCTGCGACGTCGCCGCTGGCGAGGGCCTCGCGTCCCTGCCGACGCTTGGTCAGCAGGCCCGCCCTCTCCAGCACGGCCACGTGCTTCTGCACCGCGGCGAAGCTCATGTCGTAGGACGCCGCGAGCGTCGAGACGGAGTGCTCCCCGGCCAGCACCCGGCGCAGGATGTCGCGCCGGGTGCGGTCGGACAGTGCGTGGAACCAGGCGTCCGCCGCGTCCTCTCCGTCCATGGAACCAACATACAACCAATTGGTTGTATGTTGTCAAGGCCCCCGTCTACTCGAGCCGGGCCACCAGCGGCAGGCGCGACCGGGCGGTGAGGCCGACGACGGCCGAGGTGAGCAGCGGCAGGCCCACCACCACCCCGAGCACCAGCAGCCACGGCACGTCGAGGTAGTGGCTGGGCCCGCCCGCACCCTCGCCGAACCCGTACGGCGCCGTCAGCGGGTAGGTGATCGCCACCCCCGGCACGGCGCCGACCAGGGCGCCCAGCACCGCACCCACCAGACCCACCACCAGCGCGTACGCCGCCGCCACCCCGCGGCGGGTGCGGGGCGTCGCACCGACCGCGGAGAGGGTGGCCAGGTCGGGCCGGGCGTCGGAGAGCGCCAGGAAGGTGGCGGTCAGGGTGCCGCCCAGCATCAGCACCGCGCCGAGGCCGGCCAGCACCAGCTGCACGACCACGGTCCCGTCGTCGGCCTGGTAGCCGCGCTCGGCGTACACCGAGGCGTCGGGCGCGGCACCACCGACGACCTCGCGGATGTCGCGCTCCTGCCCGGCCGGCACCGGGCCGGGCAGGTAGAGCCCCACCTCGCGCACCGGCGCGGCGAGCCGCTCGGCGGCCGCCTCGGAGAGCACGCCCTGCAGCGGCGCATAGCCCTGCTCGACGACGACGAACGTGGCCGGCAGGACGGCCCGCTCGCGGCGAGCATCGGGGCCGCGCACCCGCAGCACCACCACGGCCTCGTCGTCGGCCACCGGCGCGTCGACGTAGGCGAGCACGCCGCCCGCCGCGAGCGTGCGGTCGGCGGCCTCCCGCTCCGAGTCCGAGAGCCCGGTCGCGGGCCCCGGCACCTCGTCGGCCACCAGCACGCTGGAGGAGAACGAGCCGCCGTACGACGACAGCACCGACTCCCCGCCGGTGCGCCGGAACTGCACGTCGGTCCAGCGCCCCTCGTCGGGATCGACGCCGTCGAGGCGGCGCACCTCGAGGTCGGGCGCCACGCCCGCGACCGTGGCCTCGAGCAGGTCGTAGTCGGCGCGGCGCCGGTAGTCGACGACGCTGACGGCGTCCATCGGCAGCGTGGCGGTGTAGGTCTCGCGGTTCTGCGCCTCGTCGCTGGTGACCGCGATCCCCAGCGCGACGACGCCGGCCACGGTCGCCGCGACCGCCGCGACGGCGGGGACCGTGCGACTGCGGTGCCGGGCGGCGTCGCGGGCCGCGAAGCGCAGCGGCAGCGGCAGCCCCCTGGCCAGTCGCGCCACCGCGACGACCACGACGGGCACCAGCAGGACCATGCCGAGCACGCTGAGCAGCGCGGAGGCGGCGATCGCGATCTCGCCGCCGTCACCCGTGCCCGTCCGGGCACCCCACACCGCCGCGGCGAGGCCGGCACCCAGCAGCACCAGGCCGACCAGCGGGGACCGGCGCGAGGCGCGCGCGTCGCCGCGCCGCCCGTTGAGCACCGCGACCACGTCCTGCCGCGAGGCCAGCCATGCCGGCACGACCGCAGCCAGCAGGGCGCTGAACAGGCCGAACCCGGCGACGACGAGCAGGTGGGTCCACGTGACGTCGAAGGGCCCGAACCGGGTGGCGGAGAAGCGCTGGACCAGCGGCATCAGCGCCAGCGCGCCGAGCAGCCCGAGCAGCACCCCGAGCACGGCGGCCACCGCGCCGAGCACGACCCCGGAGGCAAGGACCACCCTGCGCGCCTGCGCCGGGGTGCCGCCCGCGGCGGCCATCAGCGCCAGGGTGCGGGCCTGGCGACGCGCCCCGACGGCGAACGCCGGCCCGGCGAGCAGCACGACCTCGAGCAGCACCATCACCACGACCAGCACCAGCACCGTGATCACCGAGGCCTCCAGCAGGTCGGAGCCCCACTGCACCTCCATCGGCAGCTCGTCGCCGGCAGGAGGGTCGTTCATCACCGCCCGGGACAGCACCGTGGCCCCCACGGCGTTGAGCTCGAGCACCTGGTCCCAGGTGACGGGGTCGCCCCCCACGAGGTACTGGCGCGACGCGTCCCGCCCGAGCCCGAAGGCGCCCGGCAGACCGAACGCCCGCGGCTGTCCGGTGTAGCGGGCGCTCCGCGCCGTGCCGACGATGCTCAGCCGGGATCCGTCCTCGAGGGTCAGCGCGTCACCGGGACCACGCTCGAGCAGCTCGGGGCTGACCACGACCTCCGAGGTGTCCGCCGGCCAGCGACCCTCGACCAGGTCGACCAGGCCCGCGGCCAGAGGGTCGTCGAGCCGGGTCTCGAGGACGTCGGCGTCGCCGAGGCCGAGCTCGGTCTCGAAGCGCACCCGCCCCTGGTCCAGGACGGCCGTGGGGCGGGGGCCGAGGACCTCCTCGATGCCGGCCGCCGTCAGGGGCTCGGACCTGCCGCCGCCCTCGAACGCCTGCCCTTCGCCCGGGTCGGGCTTCTGGTAGGCCTGCCCACCCCCGACCGGCGCCTCCACGAGCGCCGCGGCCCCGCCCAGGCGGCGTTCGAGCACCTCACCGCCCGAGACCTGTGACGTGCTGTAGACGGTGTCGGCGATCGCCACGGCCGCCACCGGCAGCGCGATCATCACCAGCACCAGCAGGCTGCGCCCGCGGGCGCGCAGGGCGTCACGCCGAGCCACCCGCAGCGCCAGCCGCCAGCTCCTCACGGCCGTGCGCCCAGGTCGAGCAGCGCCTCGACCGGCTCGCAGCCCGACTCGTCGACGACCACGCCGTCGCGCAGGAAGACCACCCGGTCGGCCCAGGCGGCGTGCCGGGCCTCGTGGGTGACCAGCACGCCCGCGGCGCCGGCGTCGCAGCGCGCCCGCAGCAGCCGCAGCACCTCCTCGCCGGTCTCGCTGTCGAGCGCGCCGGTGGGCTCGTCGGCCAGGACCAGCCGACGCTCGCCCACGATGGCGCGGGCGATGGCGACCCGCTGCTGCTGGCCGCCGGACATGTCGTCGGGGAAGCGGTCGGCCAGCTCGACGATGCCGACCTCCTCCAGCGCCCGCAGCGCGGCCTGCCGGGCCGCGCGGGTGCGGGTGCCGTCGAGCTCGAGGGGCAGGGCGACGTTCTCGGCGGCGCTCAGCGCCGGGATCAGGTTGAAGCCCTGGAAGACGTAGCCGATCGACGTACGCCGCAGCCGCGAGCGCCCGGCCTGGGGCAGGGCGACCAGGTCGGCGCCCTCCACCTCGACCCGGCCCTCGGTGGGCTGGTCGAGGCCGCCGGCGATCGTCAGCAGCGTCGACTTGCCGGAGCCGCTGGGGCCCATCACCGCGACCAGCTCGCCGGCGTGGGCGGCGAAGGAGACCCCGCGCAGCGCCTCGACGCGGGTGGGGCCCTCGCCGTGGACCCGGGTCACGCCGTGCAGGCGCAGCACCGCACCGCCGGGGCTCATCGGGTCGCCTCCGTCGTGGTCTCGCGGCGAGCGCGGGAGCGCGCGACGGCCTCGCGCAGCCGGTCGGCCGACTGGGCCAGCCAGCGCTGCTCCTCGCGGCGCAGCCGGGCCGCCTGGGCGACCTGCAGCTCCCCGCTCATCGTCCGGCCTCCTGCTCGTCGCGCTCGAAGCGGGCGGGGGTGATCAGCGGCTTGGACCGGGTGGCCTCGCGACGTACGCGGGCCTCGCAGTGGTCGAGCCAGCGGATCTCGGCCTCGGCGGCGAAGACCAGCGAGTCGAGCACCAGGCTCCAGGCGAGGTCGGTGCGACCGGTCGACGCGTCGGCCTGCCGCTTGAGGCGGGTGTAGTCCTGCAGCGCCCCCATCGTGGCGCTGCGCTGGCGCTGGATCAGGGTGCCGACGTCGACGCCGGGCACGGTGACCGCCAGGGCCAGCTTGATCGCCAGCTCGTCGCGCGGAGGCTGGGTGCGCGCGACCGGGGTGGTGAACCAGGTGGCGACCTCGTCGTGGCCGGCAGCGGTCAACCGCCAGATCTCGTGACCCTCGTCGTCGGCGCCCGCGGGCTCGACGAGGCCGTCGCGCTCGAGCCGGGTCAGGGTCGTGTAGACCTGCCCGACGTTGAGCGGCCACGCCGACCCGGTGCGGGCCTCGAACTCCGTGCGCAGCTGGTAGCCGTACATCGGCTCCTGCTCCAGCAGCGCCAGCAGCGCCTGCTTGACCGACATCTCGTGCCTCCACCCGTCGAGGACCCGCGTCCTGGGAACCTGCCTACCGGGTATGTATACCACGTATGCATACTCGGTAGGCAACGGTTTTCCGCAGGCACGCACGAGGCGGCCGCCCCGGTCCCCCGGGACGGCCGCCTCTGCGTGCTGGGTGGTGCTGGTTGCTAGCTGGTCACTCGGTGGAGACCGACAGGACGGTCGGCGCGAGCGCACCCTCGTAGGTCAGCAGGCCGAGGTACTCCGCCCCCTCGTCCAGGCCGGTCCAGCTCACGTCGAAGGACGTGGGCTGCTGGGCCTGGGTCGGCACCGGGTTGGGGTCGACGGTGAGGTCACCGAGGTCCGCACCGGCTCCGACGAGGAAGGTGTCGAAGTCGTACTCGACCGGGCTGCCCTCGGAGCCGGCGGCGTAGCCGTCGACCTCGAAGAAGTACGCCCCGGCCTCGGGAGCGGTGATGTCGACCCGCTCGTCGGCCGAGCCGGTCGCGGACTGGCCGGCGTAGGCGTAGATCGTGGCCGGGTCGCACGAGCGGGCGGCGTAGACGTAGAGGTCGAGGTCGCTGCTGTCGTCGATCGCGTCGAGGTCGAAGCGGGCGAAGTCGACGCCCTCGGGGACCTCGATGCACTCCGACAGCACGCTGTCGCCCTCGGCGACGGAGCCGTCGGCCGAGATGCCCTGGGCGAGGCCGGCGGTGCCGATGGCCAGCTCACCGGTGGTCGACGGGGTGATCTCGACCGTGGTCGAGCCGTCGGTGCCGGTGCCCTCGACCGAGAGCGGGGCCTTGACCGAGACCGGGCGCAGCGCGACCGGCAGACGCATCTTGGTCGGGCCGACCAGCGTCACGACACCCTGCGAGAACTCGCCGAGCGGCGCGTCGGTGCGGGTGAACTCGATGGTGAGGTCCTCGATGTCGCCCTTGCGCTTGGCGGTGACGGTCTCGGGGAAGCTCGCCTCGAAGCCGGGCAGGTTGACCTTGACCTTCCAGGTGCCGGTCATGGTCGAGACCATGGTGCGGGTGAAGGAGGTCGTGCCGGCCACCTGGCCCTGCGCCATCGAGGGCAGGTTGACCTCGGTCGCCGGGATCGCCGGGACGCCCGTGGGCAGGCCCTGGCCGGTCAGGAAGCCGCGCCACTCGCGCGCGCCGGAGCCGATGTGCCAACCCGGGTTGAAGAACTTCTTCGGGTTCACGATGCCGGCGCCCTGGGCGAGGGCCTCGCCCGAGCCCTTGCCGTCGGCGGTGCGGGTGCGGTTGGCGGTGGTCATCATGGCCGACTGCACGTCCTGGGGCGACCAGGTCGGGTAGGTGCCCATCAGGAAGGCACCCAGGCCCGCAACGTGCGGGGCGGCCATCGAGGTGCCGGAGTAGAGGTCGTAGTCGCGCCCGGCGTTGGTCGGGGGCGAGACGGCGGCCAGCACGCTCGAGCCCGGCGCGGCGATGTCGGGCTTGAGGATGTCGGACTCGTTGGCGACGGCCGGGCCGCGCGAGGAGAAGCCCGAGACCTGCGGCAGCGGGGTGACCTTGTCGGTCTTGTTGCCCAGGCGGAACGCGGCGGTGGCGGCGGTGCCGGCCTCGTCGAGGTACTCGTAGACCGTCGCGCCGTCGACCTCGTCGAGGTGGATCGTCGGGACCGAGTGGAAGTCGGCGTCGAGGCTGTTCTCCGACGGGTTGACCATCACCATGCCCACACCACCGGCGCGGGCGACCTCGGCGGACTTGGCCACCCGGTCGTAGGCGCCGCGGTCGCAGACCACGATCTTGCCCTCGGCCAGGGCCGGGTCGAGGCTGTCCGGGCCGCACAGCGCGGCGTCGGCGAGGTCCTCGGTGCCGGCCACGGAGACCGAGTCGACGAGCGGGGTCTGCGGCAGGCGGGTGCCCGAGATCGAGGCGCCGACCAGCTTGGTGCCATCACCCAGCTTGAGGGTGTTCTCGAAGTTCACGTGCGTGGTCGAGGCCACGGTGGTCAGCCAGGGGCTGTTGTGGGCGACCGTCGAGGCGTCGGGGCCGCTGTTGCCGGCGGAGGCCGCGACGAAGATGCCCGCCTCGGCCGCACCCTCGAAGGCCACCTCGACGGAGTCCACGACGGTGTCGGTGGCGCCCGAGATCGAGAAGTTCAGCACGTCGACGCCGTCGGCGACCGCGTCGTCGATGGCGCCGAGGATGGCGTCGGTGTAGCAGCCACCCGAGTCGGGGTCGGTGTCCTCCCAGCAGACCTTGTAGACCGCGATCTTCGCGGCCGGGGCCATGCCCGAGAGCTTGCCGAACTCGCGGCCCTCGACCTCGACGCCGCGCACGATGTTGCCGGCGGCCGTCGAGGCGGTGTGCGAGCCGTGCCCGCCACCGTCACGCGGGGAGAGGAACTCGTCCTCGGCCTTCTCGGCGGCACCCGAGGCGATCTGGGCCTCGAAGGAGTCGGAGTAGAAGCGCGCCCCGACCACCTTGTCGTTGCACAGGGTGGCCTCGAACTCCTCGCCGGCCTCGCAGGCGCCGGTGAAGACACCGCCGTCGAGCTTCTCCATGCGGGTGTTGCCCTCGGCGTCCATCGTGATGTCCCACTTGGTGCGGGGCTCCTCGCCGATGGCGTTGCCCGAGAAGGACTCCGACTCGGGCCAGTAGCCCGAGTCGATGACGCCGGCCACCACACCGTCGCCGGCCCTCGGCCGCGGGCCCTGCGCCTTCCAGGCGCCCTTCTTGCCGGTCATGCCCAGGAAGTCACCGGTGTTCCAGGTGTCGAGCTCGCGCGCCTGGTTCTTCTCCACCAGCAGCACCCGGCGGTCGCCGGCGAGCTCGAGGGCCTGCTTGGCGCTGAGGTCGGCGACGAAGGAGTTGCTCGCGATGGTGTTGCTCAGGACCGGCTCGACGCCGGCCTCGTCGGCGACGGTGCGCTGGGTGCGCTCGAGGTGCGCGGTGTAGGCGCGCACCTTGTCGCTGTCGGCGCGGAACTGACCACCCTGGGGGGCACGGGTGGCCGCGAAGCGGCGGTCGCCGCCGGCGTACGTCGCGGCCGCGGGGTCACGCAGCACGACGACGTAGCGCCCGGCGTCGTAGGACGTCAGGGCGTCGGCGCCGGTGGGCGCCTGGGGGGTGGCGGTGTCGTCGGCGGCGGAGGCCGCCGGCACCGAGGCCGCGACTCCGGCCGCGAGGAGTCCCGCGGAGATGAGGCCGATGCCGCGCTGGCGCGCGGAGCGGCTCGCTGCAGTGGTGTGCACGAGTGTGATGTCTCCTGTAGCTGCCCGAGAAACCACCCGTGCGCCGACACCGAGACGGTCGGTCGCGAACACGGGGGTGGTACAGACCACAATTCATCACCCCCCTTCAGGTCAAGGGGTTGCCCCCCAGGGCATGGCAACGGTTTCGTAACGGTGACCGCGGCGTGACCTCCCGGGTGAGGTGTGGGCGGCGTCGCCGAGACTGTCCCCATGACCACCACCCTGATCACCGGCGCGTCCTCCGGCCTCGGCGCCGAGATGGCCCGCCAGCTCGCCGCGCGCGGCGAGGACCTCGCCCTGTGCGCGCGGCGCACCGACCGGCTCGACCAGCTGCGCGCCGAGATCCTCGCCGCCCACCCCGGGCGCCGCGTGGCGCTGCGCACCCTCGACGTCACCGACCCCGAGCAGGTGCCGGTCGTCTTCGAGGAGCTGCGCGCCGAGCTCGGCGGGCTCGACCGGGTCGTCGTCAACGCGGGCCTCGGCAAGGGGGCCGCGCTCGGCACCGGCCAGGCCGCCGCCAACCGCGAGACCGCCACCACCAACTTCCTCGGCGCGCTGGCCCAGACCGAGGCCGCGATGGAGGTCTTCCGGGCCCAGCGCTCGGGCCACCTGGTGATGGTCTCGTCGATGTCGGCGATGCGCGGCATGCCCACGTCGATGACGACCTACGCCGCCACCAAGATCGGCGCCGCGTTCCTCGCCGAGGGCCTGCGCACCGAGCTGCACGGCACCGAGCTGGGCCGCACCGTCGACGTGACCGTGCTCTACCCCGGCTACATCGCCTCGGAGATGAACGAGCAGGTCGCGCAGCAGACCCCGCTGATGGTCTCCACCGAGAAGGGCGTGCGCTCGATGGTCGCGGCCATCGAGAAGCGTGCCGACTCCGCCTGCGTGCCCGCGCTGCCGTGGGCACCGCTGTCGGTGGTGATGAGGCACGCCCCGCTGGGCGTGCTCAAGCGTCTGCTCTGACCGCTGTGGTGAGGTGGAGTCCCGCGAGCACGTGGCTCAGGCCGCGGTGCTCGCGGGTCGGCCACGTCGCCGCCAGCGTCAGCGCGAGGTACGCCGCCAGCGCGGCCCCGCCCCACGGCAGGTCGCCCAGCCCGAGCGCGAAGACCGGCGCCAGCCCGGTGGCGAGCTTGACCACCCGCTGGGGGCCCACCAGCCAGCGCGAGCGGCTCGTCGTGCGCAACGAGACAACCCACTCCCCCACGGTGCGACCGGCCCCCAGCACCAGCACCGCCTCGAGCGCGAACGGCACGCTCCACTGCAGCAGCACCTGCAGGTCGCGCCACGGGCCCACGTCGAGCACGTAGACGTTGAGGAACCGCACGCCGATCGCCACCGCCGCCCCCACGGCCACCACGAAGACCACGTCGCAGGCCATCCCCACGACCCGCCGCCCCCAGGTCACCCGCTCGGGCAGCGGCCGGGCCTGCGGGTCGCGGCGCCGCACCACCGCCCACGAGGCCAGCGAGCCCAGCACCGCCCCGGTCGCGTTGAGCAGCACGTCGTCGACGTCGAGCAGCCGGTAGGCGCAGTCGTAGAGGCCCCAGATGCCGGTGCCCTGCGTGGTCTCGACCAGCACCGAGGCCGCCAGCCCCAGCAGGCCCGCCACGACCACGCCGCGCCGCAGCACACGGCGTACGAAGAACCCGAAGGGCACGAAGAGCAGCACGTTGAGGGCGACCTGCAGGAAGGCCGGCTGGCGCAGCAGCGCCCGCACACCGCCCTCGTCGGGCAGCGCGACCCGGCCCACCGAGGTGAGCGGGTCGAGCTGGGTGGGCCGGCAGGTGAAGGAGCCGGGGTCGGGCAGCGGCAGCAGCGTGTAGGTCCACAGCGCCAGGCCGTAGACGGCCGCGGCCAGCAGGAGCAGCAGCTCGCCGGGCGGCAGCCGGCCGGTGCGGCGGTAGCGCACCGCCGCGGTCGGCACCAGCAGCAGCACCGCGACGACCGAGCCCAGCCCGACCGCCCAGAGCGCGTTCATCGCCTGGGTCGACACCGCGGTGGCCCGGCTAGCGGTAGGTCAGCCGGTCGGGCGCGAGGTGCTCGTGCTCGTTGAAGGTCAGCAGCCGCGGTCCGCCGCGCCCGACGACGACCCGGGTGACCGAGGTGTTGGCGCACACGGTGTTGAGCCGCTGCCAGGTGGCGGCGTACGTCGCGTCGTCGGCCTGCTCGCCCAGCAGCAGCGCCGCACCCACCGCGGCCACGACCCCGCCCGAGGTGACCACCACGACGCTGCGCCCGCTGCCGGCCTGCTCGGTCACGGCGTCGAGGGCGGCGCGGGTGCGCGCCCGGAAGCCGCGGTAGGTCTCGTCGTAGTCGGCGTCGTGGTCACCGGTGCTCCAGCGCTCGGTGGCCCGCTCGAAGACCTCCTGGAAGGCGCGGCGGTCGAGCTCGCCCTCGGGCAGGTCGGGGTAGGCGCCGACGACGGAGAGGTGGTCGAACTCGTCCCAGCGCTCGTCCAGCTCGTGGGCGGGATCCGCCTGCCAGCCGGCCCCCTCGGCGAGCGCCTCGAGGGTCTCGCGGTGCCGGCGCATCGAGCCGTGCACGACGCCGGTGGGGGCCACCCCGCGCTCGGTGAGCCAGCCCCCGAGGGTGCGGGCCTGCTCCCAGCCGGTCGGCGAGAGCACGTCGTAGTCGTCGGCGCCGAAGGAGGCCTGGCCGTGGCGGACCAGCAGCACGACGCCCATCAGCGGGCGGCCAGCAGGCGTCGGCAGCGCTGCTCGAGGTAGGCCACGACCTGGCCGAGCGGGGCGTAGGCCTCGTTGGTGGTCTGGCCGTGCACGTAGCGGTACCAGATCTGCTGGGCGATGACCGCGAGCCGGAACAGGCCGAAGACCTCGTAGAAGGCCAGGTCGTCGGCCGAGGGGGCGTGGCCGGTGCGCTCGCAGTAGCGCCGCACCAGCTCCTCGCGCGTCCACATGCCCGGCGCGTTGGTCGGCTGGCGGCGGAAGAGCTGGAACATGTCGTCGTCGTCGGCCTGCACCCAGTAGGCCAGGGTCGAGCCCAGGTCCATCAGCGGGTCGCCGACGGTGGCCAGCTCCCAGTCGAGCACCGCGACGACCCGCGGGTCGTCGGGGCCGCCGTCGAGCACCAGGTTGTCGAAGCGGTAGTCGTTGTGGATCAGCACCTGCGCGACGTCGGCGGGCTGGTGCTCCTCGATCCAGCCCAGCACGTCGGACCAGTCGCCGGTGTCGTCGGTGCGCGAGCCCTCGAGGCGCGTCGTCCAGCCGCGCACCTGCCGGGCGACGTACCCCTCGCCGCGCCCGAGGGCGGCCAGCGCCGGCACCTGGGTCACGTCGACGGAGTGCAGCTCGACCAGCACGTCGAGGGCGCGCTCGCAGAGCAGCCCCACCGCGGCCGGGTCGACCTCGCCCCACGAGGCGGGCAGGTCCTGGCGCAGGATCGTGCCCGGCACCTGCTCCATCACGTAGAACGGCGAGCCCAGCACCGACTCGTCGCTCTCGTGGCCCACCATCCGCGCGACGTGGTCGAAGACGGGCGCCAGCGCCGCCTGGATGTCGTGCTCGCGACCCATGTCGTGGGCGCCGGCGGCCTTGCGCCCGCTCGGCGGGCGCCGCAGCACCAGGTCGTACGTCGACCCGTCGGGGCGCGGCTGGCGCACCAGGTAGGTCAGGTTGGAGGCGCCACCACGGAACTGGCGCACCTCGGCGACCTGGTCGATCCCGGTGCGCGGGGCGAGCCACGCGGCGAGCGCGTCGGTGTCGAAGGCGTCCTCGTCACGGACCCGCCCGGCCGGGTTGTCCTGCTGCATCGGCTGCGTCTCCTGCGTCTCCTGCGGTGGCGGGGCTCAGCGCAGCGACATCGAGCCGGACACGTCGGCCGCGAAGGGCAGCTCGGCGTGCTCGGCGATGCGGCCGTCGAGGTTGGCGGCGACGTCGTCGGGCCACGGGGCCGTCTTGCGGGTCTCCATGTCGATGTGGAGGAAGATCTCCTCCATCACGTAGCTGACCCGCTCGTGGGTGTCGTCGAGCAGGTAGACCAGGGCGTGCGCGGCCCGCTCGGAGCGGCCCAGCAGCCGCACCCGCGCCGACATCCGGTCCCCGGTGCGCAGCTCGGCGAGGTAGGTCAGGTGGTGCTCGGCGGAGAAGATCGCGTGCCCCTCGGCCGGCCACATCTGCGGGATGCCCAGCTCGACGAGCGAGTAGTCGAGGCCCTCGCTGGCGATGCCGGTGTAGTGGCGCACGTTGAGGTGGCCGTTGGCGTCCTCGAAGGCGACCGGCACGGGCTGCTCGGCCCAGGCCGGCAGACCGACGAGGTCGGCGTAGGTGGGGTGCGCGTTCTTGCTCTCTGGAGTGCTCACGGGGCACGACCTTACTGATCCCCGGCCCCACCCACGCCGACCCGGCCCATATCTCGCGCCGAGCCGGCGCAAATGTCACACCGGCCCGGTCCCGGAGCCCCTCGAGGAGGGGCGTCCGGGCCGGGCCGGTGCGTGGTGGTGCGGGATCAGGCGGGGAAGGACTCGCCCTTCTCGGCCATCTCGCGCAGGCGGTCCGTGGGGCGGAACCGGTCGCCGTACGCCGCCGCGAGCTCGTCGGCGCGACGCACGAAGGCACCCAGGCCCACCTCGCCGTCGACGTGGCTGTAGCCCTGCATGAACTGCGCGGCGCCACCGGTCATCGGCGGGAAGCCGATGCCCATGATCGAGCCGATGTTGGCGGCCGCGGCGGAGGTGATGACGCCCTCCTCGAAGCACTTGGCGGTCTCGAGCGCCTCGGCGAAGAGCATCCGGTCGCGGCAGTCGGCGATCGGGGGCTGCTCCTGGGCGAGGGGGAACATCTCGGAGAGGCCCTCCCACAGCGTGACGCGCTTGCCCTGCTCGTCGTAGTCGTAGAACCCGGCGCCGCGCAGGCGGCCGGCGCGGCCGGCCTCGAGCATCCGGTCGACCACGGCGGTGCCGGGGTGCTCGGCGACCTGCTTGCCGTCGCGCTCACCTGCCTCGCGGGTGGCCTTGGCGATCTTGCCCATCAGCTCGAGGTTGAGCTCGTCGGAGAGCTGCAGCACCGGGGCCGGGTAGCCGGCCTGGCTGGTGGCGCGCTCGATGGTCCAGGGCGCGACGCCCTCGGCGAGCATCGCCATGCCCTCGTTGACCATGAAGCCGATGACGCGCGAGGTGTAGAAGCCACGCGAGTCGTTGACCACGATCGGGGTTTTGCGGATCTGCTGGACCACGTCGTAGGCCTTGGCCAGCGCCTCGTCGGAGGTCTGCTCGCCCTTGATGATCTCGACGAGCGGCATCTTGTCGACGGGGCTGAAGAAGTGCAGGCCGATGAAGTCGGCGGGGCGGTCGACGCCCTCGGCGAGCTCGGAGATCGGCAGCGTCGAGGTGTTGGAGCACAGCAGCGCGTCGGGGTTGACGTGCGGGGCCACCTCGGCGAAGACCTTCGCCTTGAGCGCGGGGTCCTCGAAGACGGCCTCGATCACCAGGTCGCAGCCGGCCAGGTCGGCCGGGTCGCCGGTGGCGTGGATGCGCCCGAGCAGCTCGTCGGACTTCTCCTGGGTCAGCTTGCCGCGCTCGACGGCCTTGGCGTTGAGCTTCTCGGAGTAGGCCTTGCCCTTGGCGGCGTTCTCGGCCGAGACGTCCTTGAGCACGACCTGCATGCCGGCGCGGGCGCAGGAGTAGGCGATGCCGGCTCCCATCATCCCGGCGCCCAGGACGCCGACCTTGGTGGCCTGGAAGCGCTCGACGCCCTGCGGGCGCAGCTTGCCGGCGCCGATGGCCTGCAGGTCGAAGAAGAACGCCTGGATCATGTTCTTCGAGCCCTGGTTGACGATCAGGTTGGTCAGGTAGCGCGACTCGATGCGCGAGGCGGTGTCGAAGTCGCGGCTGGCGCCCTCGACCGCGGCCGAGAGGATCGCGCGGGTGGCGGGGTAGACAGCGCCCTTGGTCTGCTTGCGCAGCAGCGCCGGGAAGGCCGGCAGGAACGCCGCGAGGCCGGGCGAGCGCGGGGTGCCGCCGGGCATCTTGTAGCCCGGCGCGTCCCACGGGTTGGCGTGCGCGTCGGGGTTGGCCTGGATCCAGGCCTTGGCCGCGGGCACCAGCTCCTCGCGGGTGGCGACGAGCTCGTCGACCAGGCCGGCCTCCTTGGCCTGGGCCGGCTTGAACTGCTTGCCCTCGAGCAGCACGCCCATCAGGGCGTCCTGCAGGCCCAGCATCCGCACGGTGCGGGTCACACCGCCACCGCCGGGCAGCAGCCCGAGGGTGACCTCGGGCAGGCCGAGCGCGACCTTGGGGTCGTCGACGACGATGCGGTGGTTGCAGGCCAGGGTGATCTCGAGCCCGCCGCCGAGCGCGGCGCCGTTGATGGCGGCCACGACCGGGCGGGGCAGCTTCTCGAGGCGGCGCAGGGCGGCCTTCATGCCCTCGGCCATCTCGAAGACGGCCGCGGCGTCCTCGGGGCCGGTCTTGACCATGCCCTTGAGGTCGCCACCGGCGAAGAAGGTCTTCTTGGCGCTGGCCACGACCACGCCGGTGACCGACGACTCGTCGGCGGCCAGCTCGTCGTACAGGCGGTCGATCGCGGCGTCCATGGACGACCGGTAGAGGTCGTTCATGGTGTTCGCGGACTGGTTCGGGTCGTCGAGGGTCAGGGTGACGATGCCGTCGGCGTCCTTGTCGTAGCGGACTGCCGTCTGGGTCTCGGTGCTGCTCATGTCTGTGTTCGTGTCCTGTTCGGTCTCAGGGAAGTCTTCTCGGTACGGCGACCGTGGTCGCCGCGCGTCACACCAGCTCGACGATGGTGGCGATGCCCATGCCCCCGCCGACGCAGAGCGTGGCGAGGCCGCGCTTCTGGTCGCGGCGGGCGAGCTCGTCGATGAGCGTGCCGAGGATCATCGCGCCGGTGGCGCCCAGCGGGTGGCCCATGGCGATGGCGCCGCCGTTGACGTTGGTGATCTCGTGGCTGATGCCCATGTCGCGCATGAAGCGCATCGCCACCGCGGCGAAGGCCTCGTTGATCTCGAACAGGTCGATGTCGCCGACCTCGAGCCCGGCCTTGGCCAGCGCCTTGCGGGCGGCGGGGGCGGGGCCGGTGAGCATGATCGTCGGGTCGGCGCCCGAGACGGCCATCGAGACGATGCGCGCTCGCGGGGCCAGGCCCAGGTCGGTGCCGACCTGCTCGCTGCCGATCGCCATCAGGGCGGCGCCGTCGACGATGCCGGAGGAGTTGCCGGCGTGGTGGACGTGGTCGATCTTCTCGATCCAGTGGTACTTCTCCAGCGCCACGTCGTCGAAGCCGGCGTCGCGGCCGGGCTGGGCGAAGGACGGCTTGAGCCCGGCCAGGCCCTCGGGGCTGGTGTCGGGACGGATCGTCTCGTCGTGGTCGAGGATCGTCAGGCCGTTGAGGTCGCGCACCGGGACCACGGCGTCGGCGAAGTAGCCGTTGGCCCAGGCCTTCGCGGCACGGTGGTGCGACTCGGCGGCGTAGGCGTCGACGTCGTCGCGGTTCCAGCCCTCGATGGTGGCGATCAGGTCGGCGCCGATGCCCTGGGGCACGAAGCCGGTGCTCAGCGCGGTGGCGGGGTCCATCGCCCAGGCGCCGCCGTCGGAGCCCATCGGCACGTTCGACATCGACTCGACGCCACCGGCGAGGACCAGGTCCTCCATGCCGCCGCGGATGCGGGCGGCGGCCTGGTTGACGGCCTCGAGCCCGGAGGCGCAGAACCGGTTGAGCTGCACACCGGCGACGGTCTCGGGGTAGCCCGCGGCCAGCGCGGCGGTCTTGGCGATGTCGCCGCCCTGCTCGCCGACGGGGGTGACGACGCCCAGCACGACGTCGTCGACGCGGTGCGGGTCGAGGCTGGGGTTGCGGGTGCGCAGCTCGTCGAGCAGCCCGACGGCGAGGTCGATGGCCTTGACCTCGTGCAGCGAGCCCGCCGCCTTGCCCTTGCCTCGCGGCGTGCGGATGTGGTCGTACACGAATGCTTCTGCCATGACCGTCCTCGGTTCTCGTGGAGCGCCGCGACCGCCGGGAGGCGTGGGCGCGCGCGTGCTGGCTCGATTGTGACACTATTACTGTCAGTGTCGTCAAGGACCAGGGCGACCGGGTTGGTCAAGAAGGAGTGTGATGGGCACCACGTCGGAGTCCGGGGCCGCGGACCTGCTCACCCTCGAGGAGCTCACCTCCCGGGTCGGGATGAGCGTGCGCAACGTGCGCTTCTACACGACCAAGGGCCTGGTGCCGCCGCCGATCCGGCACGGCCGCTCGGGCTACTACAGCGACGACCACGTGGCCCGGCTCGAGCTGGTGCGCGAGCTGCAGGGCCACGGCTTCACGCTCTCCGCCATCGAGCGCTACCTCGCGGCGGTGCCCGACGAGGCCACCCCCGAGCAGATCGCGCTGCACCGCACCATGCTCGCGCCCTGGCAGGCCGAGGCCACCGAGTCGATGACCCACGCGGAGCTGGCGACCCGGGCCGGGCGCACCCTCGAGGACGACGACGTGGCGCTGCTGGTCGCGCTGGGCATCGTGCGCCGGCGCAGCGGCAGCGACCTGCTCGACGTCACCCCCACCCAGCTGACCGTGGGCCTGGGCCTGCTCGACCTCGGCTTCCCCACCGCCGCCGCGACGGCCGCCGCCGAGGTGTACGCGCGGCACGGCCGCCAGGTCGCCGAGGAGCTCAACGAGCTGTTCCGCACCGTGGTGTGGCCCGCCTACAAGGAGGCGGGCGCCTCGGCCGAGACCGTGCGCGAGGTCGTGGAGCGCATCAAGCCGCTGTCGATCTCGAGCCTGGTGGCGGCCTACGAGGCCGCGATGGACCAGACCCGGCGCGAGCAGATCCGCGCCCGCGCCGACCGAGCCGGCCGGGGCTCCACCGCTGGGTGACCCCGGCGCAGGGGCCGAGTCCCTAGTGTGGGACCCATGAGCCTCACCGTCCTGGTCACCGGCGCCACCGGATTCGTCGGTCGCCGACTCGTCCCCGCCCTCGTCGAGGCCGGCCACCAGGTCAAGGCCATGACGCGCCACCCCGACACCTACGACGGCCAGGGCGACCCGGTCTTCGGCGACGTCAACGACCCCGGCAGCCTCGCCGCCCCGCTCGAGGGCGTCGACGTCGCGATCTACCTCGTGCACTCCCTCGACGACAACGACTTCGAGCGCAAGGACGCCGAGGCCGCGAAGACCTTCGCCCTGGCCGCCGCGGCCAACGGGGTGCAGCAGATCGTCTACCTCGGCGGTCTGGGCAAGGAGGGCTCCCAGCTCTCGCCCCACCTGCGCTCGCGACGCGAGGTCGAGAAGCTGCTGGCCGGCTCCGACGTGCCGGTCACGGTGCTGCGCGCCGCGATCGTCGTCGGCGCGGGCGGCATCTCGTGGGAGATGACCCGCAAGCTGGTCAAGAACCTGCCGGCCATGGTGGTGCCCAAGTGGGCCGCCACCCTGACCCAGCCGATCGCCCTCGACGACGTGATCCGCTACATCGTGGGGGTCACCGGGCTGGAGAAGGCCTACGGCCAGGTGCTCGAGATCGGGGGCGCCGACCAGCTGAGCTACGTCGGGATGATGCAGGAGGCCGGCGAGGTGATGCTCGGGCGGAAGGTGCCGGTGCTCAAGGTGCCGGTGGGCACCCCGCTGCTGTCGTCGTGGTGGATCAAGCTGATCACCGGCGTCAACGCCACCACCGCCGGCAACCTGATCGACTCGATGGGCACCGAGGTCGTCCAGACCGACTACACCATCCGCGACCTGGTGCCCGGCGAGCCGCTCACCTACGCCGAGGCCGTGCGCCGGGCCCTGGAGGAGGGCCCGCGCTGACGGCCGGCGCCTCCGGCGCTCCGCTCCAGGCCTGCGTCTGGGTCAGCCACAGCAGGTAGCCCAGGGCGGGGAGCACCAGCACCACCGCGAGACCGACCGCGACCAGCAGCCCCTGCAGGGTCGCCGCCGCGCCGGCGGCCTGCGCGAGGGTGACCTCGTCGACCAGCAGCCAGGGGTACTGCGCGACGCCCCAGCCGCTGACCACCGATGCCACGGCCAGCACGGCGCTCCACCGGGCGGGGCCGAAGCGGCGTACGGCGACGAGAGCCACGGTGGTGGAGCCGGCGAGGAACGAGACCAGCACCAGGGGCAGCGCGCGCCCCGTGAGCCCCGCCCACAGCGTGGGCGCGTCGTCGTGGAGCGGCACCAGGGCCGCCAGCACCACGGCTCCGGTGACCAGGCCCACGACCAGCACCCGCCGGCGCAGCGCGGCGGTGAGCCCGGTCTTGCCGGCCCGCGCGGCGTCGGTGAGCAGGAAGACCCCGGCGAGGAAGGCGCAGGTGCCGACCGCCACGACCCCGCCGACCAGCGACGTGGTGCCCGTCCAGGACGACCACGGGTCGCCCTCGCCGGCCGCGGGCACCCGACCGGACGCGATCGCCCCGGCGACGGTGCCGAGGAAGAAGGGGGTGACCACGGACGAGGCGGCGAAGACCACGCCGAAGAAGCGCGCCTGGGCCACCGTGGCGGCGTACTTGCGGAAGGCGAACGCCGAGCCGCGCAGCACGATGCCCACCAGGGCCAGGACCAGCGGCACCGCCAGCGTGGTCGCGACCGCGGCGAAGGTCGCGGGGAAGCCGGTCCACCACACCACGAGCACGAAGATCAGCCAGACGTGGTTGGCCTCCCAGACCGGGCCGATGCTGTGGTCGACCTGGCGGCGCAGCTCGGCGCCACGACGGGTCCCGCCCGCGGTGAGGTCGTAGAAGCCGGAGCCGAAGTCGGCCCCGCCCAGCACGGCGTAGGCGACCACCCCGGTGAACAGGGCCGCGGCGACCGCGATCTCGAGGCTCATCGGCGCTGCTCCTCGACGCGCTCGAGCTCGGGGCCGTAGGGGCTCGGCAGGCTCTCGTCGCCCTCGCGCCAGCGGCGGGCCATCGAGCGCAGCACCAGCACGGCGCCCACCGTCATCGCGGCGTACAGCAGCGCGGAGGCGCCCAGCACCCACCACAGCGCGGTGGAGGCGTTGCCCGCGGCCTCGGTCGTGCGCATCACCCCGTAGACCACCCAGGGCTGGCGACCCACCTCGGTGGCGATCCACCCGGCCTCGAGCGCCACCACGGCCAACGGCCCGGCGGCCACCGCGGCCCGCAGGAGCCAGGTGCCGCCACGCGCCTCCGGTCGCAGGAGGTCGTGGCCGCGCCAGCGCGCGACCCAGTAGACCAGGGCGAGCAGCGCCAGCGCGGTGCCGATGCCCACCATCGACTGGAAGGCCAGGTGCGTGATGTTGACCGGCGGCTGCTCGTCGAGCGGGATGGTGTCGAGGCCCTGGACCGGGGCCGTCAGCGAGTTCCTCGCGATCACGGACCCGAGGTAGGGGATGTCGATCGACCAGCGCACCTCGCCGTCGACCAGCAGTCCGCCCAGCCGCAGCGGCGAGGGGCTCTCGGTCTCGGTGGCGAGCTCGAAGGCGGCCAGCTTGGCGGGCTGCGTGTCGGCGAGCCGCGAGCCGAGCAGGTGCCCGATGGCCGGCTGCAGCAGCGCCGCCACCGACGCGAAGGCGAAGGGCACCGTGAAGCCGAGGCGGTGGTGCCGGTCGCGTCGACCGCGCAGCATCCCGGCGGCGTACACCGCGGCGATCGAGAAGCCGGCGACCATGAAGGCGGCGACCCACATGTGCAGGAACTGCCACAGCACGCCGCTGTTGAACATCGCGGCCCACGGGTCGACGTCGGTGACCTCGCCGTCGACGATGCGGAAGCCGGTCGGGTTGTTCATCCACCCGTTGACCGCCAGCACGCTGAAGGTGCCGGCGATGCCGGTCAGGGCCATCGGCACCAGCATGAGCAGGTGCCGGCGAGGCGGGATCCGTCCCCAGCCGTAGAGGTAGATGCCCAGGAAGATCGCCTCGAGGAAGAAGGCGACCCCCTCGAAGGCGAACGGCAGCCCGAGCACGTCCCCGAAGCGGCCCATCAGCCCGGGCCACAGCAGGCCCATCTCGAAGCTCAGCACGGTGCCCGAGACCGCACCGATCGCGAAGAGCACCGCGGAGACCTTCGCCCAGCGCCGGGCCAGCACGAGCGCCAGCGGGTCGTCGCGGTAGACCCCGCGCCAGTGCATCACCAGGATCATGGTGGGAAAGGCGACGCCGAAGCAGGCCAGCACGATGTGCCAGCCCAGCGAGAGCGCCATCTGCTGGCGCGCGGGCAGCAGGCCGGCCGGGTCGGGGACGTCGGCCGCGAGGGTGGTCAGTCCGGTGAGGAGGTCCACGCCGTCGACGGTACGACGGAGGGCGCCCGGCGCCCAGACTTTGTGAAGCGATTCACGAAGTCGTTGGGCCGCGTCAGGACAGGAAGATCAGCGGCAGCAGGAACAGCATCGACAGCGACCAGGTCAGGTGGGTCAGCACGGGGGCGAGGATGCCCCCGGAGGCCCGGCGCTGCAGGCCCACCACGACGCCGAGCAGCACGGCTGCGAAGCCGAGCATCACGTTGCCGGTGGCCAGCGTGGCCACCGTGTAGGCCACCGAGGTCACCGTGACCGGGTGCCGGGTCACCGCGGCGTAGCCCGCCCCGCGGAAGAAGAGCTCCTCGGCGATGCCGTTGAGCGCGGTCACCACGACCAGCAGCGCGATCGGCGTCTCCTCGGTGTAGCGCAGCACCGAGCGAATCTGGCTGACCAGGGGATCGGCGAAGGGGATCTCCCGGATCACCAGGGCCCCGGCGACGAAGACCGCGACCAGCAGCGCCCCGAGCAGGATCGGCGAGAGCACCGGGCGTCGCAGCCCGTCACCGCGCGCGATCCGGCCCAGGTGCAGCGGGCCGGAGGCGAAGGCGCCCACGGTCCACACCGCGGCGAGCACCAGGGTGAGCAGGTAGAACTGCTGGCTGCCCGGGTCGGTGCGCAGGGTGAAGCCGAGGACGACCGCCCCGACGAGGACGAACCCGATGGTCACGAGCTGGCGGCGGCGCAGCGCCGTGGGGGTCTGGCGCTGGTCGCGCGGGACCATCTCCCACAGGCTGCGGCGTACGAACTCGCGCACCGGGCTCATCCTCTCGTCGGGTGGATCAGCGCACTCCTGCGCTGAAGCTCGCTGCGTTGTGGGAGCCACCGCCGGCGGGACGACCGCCGCCACGACGGGCGGCGGGCTTGGCGCCCTGCTTGGCAGCCGGCTTCGAGCCGGGCTTGCCGCCCTGGCGGGCGCCGCCCTGGCCGGCCTGGCCGCGCGGGCCTCCCTGGCCGCCCGAGCCGGAGCCCGAGCCGGAGCGACGGCGGTTGCGGTTGCGGCCGCCACCGCCGCCGGCCGCGCCGCCGCCACCACCGGTGGAGCCGGTCGCGGGACGCGGGGCCTCGACGACGATGCCGCCGGGCACCAGCACCCGCTCGCCGGGGGCGAGCTGGGAGAGGACCGGGTGGCCGAGCGCGTCGACGCGGGTGATGGTCGGCTTGATGCCGGCGGCCCGGGTCAGGTCGCGCACGTCGCGCTCCTGCTCGGGGGTCATCAGGGTGATGACGGTGCCGGCGGCACCGGCACGGGCGGTGCGGCCCGAGCGGTGCAGGTAGGCCTTGTGCTCGGCGGGCGGGTCGGCGTGCACGACGAGCGAGACGTCGTCGACGTGGATGCCGCGCGCGGCGATGTCGGTGGCGACCAGGGTGGTGGCCCTGCCCGAGTGGAAGGCGTCCATGTTGCGGGTACGCGCGTTCTGGCTCAGGTTGCCGTGCAGCTCCACGGAGGGCACACCGCTCTTGTTGAGCTGGCGCGCCAGCGCCTTGGCGCCGTGCTTGGTGCGGGTGAAGACGACCGTGCGGCCGGGGGCGCTGGTCAGGTCGACCAGCACCGGCACCCGGTGCTCGCGCGGCATCCGCAGCACGTGGTGGTCCATCTGGACGACCGGCGACTGCGCGGAGTCGGCCTGGTGGGTCACCGGCTGGCTCAGGTAGCGCTTGACCAGCACGTCGATGGCGTTGTCGAGGGTGGCCGAGAACAGCAGGCGCTGGCCGTCGCGCGGGGTCGCGTCGAGCAGGCGGCGCACCGCGGGCAGGAAGCCGAGGTCGGCCATGTGGTCGGCCTCGTCGAGGATCGTGACCTCGATGTCGTCGAGGCGGCAGTGGCCCTGCTTGATGAGGTCCTCGAGACGACCGGGGCAGGCGAGGACGATGTCGGCGCCGCGCTTGAGGCCGGCGACCTGCGGGCCCTGGCCCACGCCACCGAAGACGGTCTGCATGGTGAAGCCGTGCACCTTGGCCAGCGGGACCAGCGACTCGTGGATCTGGGCGACCAGCTCGCGGGTCGGGGCCAGCACGAGCGAGCGCGGCTTGCCGGCGCGGGCCGTGCGGCCGGACGCGGCCAGGCGGGCCACGAGGGGCAGCAGGAAGGCGTAGGTCTTGCCGGAGCCGGTGCGACCCCGGCCCAGGACGTCGCGTCCGGCCAGGGAGTCGGGCAGCGTCGCGGCCTGGATCGGGGTCGGGGTGCTGATCCCCGCGGCGTCGAGGACGCGGGTCAGGTCGGTGGGGACGCCGAGATCGGCGAAGGAGGGTGAAGACACGTTAGGACTACTCACTGTTGGCGTGTCTCGCCAGAACGTGCTGCGCTCGATGTGACACGCAGCAGCCTCTCGCAGGAGAGGGACGCGGCGCCGAGGCGCGCGGGGGGCCCGAGGCAAGACTGGACGGGCTGCTCCCCAGCATAGGGGGAGCAGCCCGGGACGACCTACTCGTCGCAGGGTGTTCCGCGCCACTACCGCCGCGGTGGTCGGCGCGGGTCGCCACCTGCTACTTGGTGAAGCCGTCCTTGATGTCCTTGCCGGCGTCCTTGATCTTCTCGCCGGCGCCCTTGAGCGAGGCGGAGGCCTGGTCGCCCTTGCCCTCGCCCTCGAGCTCGGGGTCGTTGGTGGCCTTGCCGGCGCCCTCCTTGCCCTGACCCTTGAGGTCCTCGGCCTTGTTCGACGCCTTGTCAGCGATGCCCATGGTGTTACCTCCTGGTAGCGGATGACGTGCACCCAATGAACCAGGCACCCACCGCCCCCTGCTCACCCCCGCGGATGCCGGCCGGCGCGAGGGGTCAGCGGAAGGTCAGCACCCCGTCGTCGATCTTGTCGTGGCGGATCGTGCGCAGGTCGGTGAGGTAGTTCTGCTTCAGCATCCACGGAGCCCGGTCGCCCTGGCGGGGCAGCTGGTCGAGGGCGCGCACGACGTAGCCCGACTGGAAGTCCATGAAGGGCCGCTCCCCCACCGTGGGGTCCTTGTCGACGACGAACATCGAGGCGCCGCGCTCGCGCATCTCCTCGAGCACCCGCACCGCGAAGTCGGCGACCAGGTCGGCCTTGAGGGTCCACGAGGCGTTGGTGTAGCCGATCGTGTAGACGAAGTTCGGGATGCCCGAGAGCATCAGCGACTTGTAGGCCATCGTCTCGTGCATCTTGACCTCGGCGCCGTCGACGCTGAAGCGGATGCCGCCGAAGGCCTTGAGCTTCAACCCGGTCGCGGTGACCACGACGTCGGCCTCGAGCTCCTCGCCCGAGCTGAGCCGGATGCCCTTCTCGGTGAAGGTCTCGATGGTGTCGGTGACCACGGAGGCCTCGCCCTTGCGGATCGCCTTGAAGAGGTCGCCGTCGGGCACGAAGCACAGCCGCTGGTCCCACGGGTTGTACGCCGGGCGGAAGTGCGTGTCGACGTCGAAGTCGTCGGGCAGCTGCTTGACCGTCTGGTCGCGGATCAGCTTCTTGCCCCACTCGGGCTTGCGCTGGAAGAGCTGGTAGGACACCACGGCCTCGAGGATGTTCTTCCACCGCACGACCGGCTGCTTGACCTTGGCGGGCAGCCGCGAGAGGCGCTGGGCCAGCGGGTCGGAGCCCGGGCGGGTCAGCACGTACGACGGCGAGCGCTGCAGCATCGTGACGTGCTCGGCGGTGCCGGCCATCGCGGGCACCAGCGTGATCGCGGTGGCGCCGGAGCCGATCACCACGACCCTCTTGCCCGCGTAGCCCATGTCCTCGGGCCAGAACTGCGGGTGCACGACCTGGCCACCGAAGGACTCGACGCCGGGGAACTCCGGGGCGTGGCCCTGGTCGTAGTCGTAGTAGCCCGAGGCGCCCCACAGCATCGAGCAGGTGATCTGCTGCTCGCGGCCGTCGTGCTCGTAGGTCACCGTCCAGCGGCGCTCGTCGCTGCTCCACGACGCGGCGCTGACCCGGTGGTCGTAGCGGATGCGCCGCTCGACGTCGTACTCGCGGGCGACGGTGCGCACGTAGTCGAGGATCAGCTCGCCGTCGGCCAGCGCGGTGTCGCTGGGCCAGGGGCGCCAGCGGTAGCCGAAGGTGAACATGTCGGAGTCGGAGCGGATGCCGGGGTAGCGGAACAGGTCCCACGTGCCACCGCTCGCGCTGCGACCCTCGAGGACCGCGACGCTGGTGCCGGGGACGCGCGAGAGGACCTGCGCGGCCGCGCCGATGCCGGAGAGGCCCGCGCCCACGACGAGCACGTCGACGTGCTCGGGGGCCTGCTGGGCCTGCGGCTCGGGGGCAGGGGTGGGCTCGGGAGTGCTCATGGACGAGCACGGTAGTCCAGATCCGACTCTATTGACAGATGTTCAGCAAGGATTCCGGGTGGGCCCGGTCACCGGGCGAAGAGCTCGACGAAGCGGGCCAGCAGCCGCGGCGGCTCGCTCACCGTGGCGGCCCGCGCGGCCGCCAGGGCGTCGTCGAGCCCGCCGGGCGCGGTGTAGCCGTGGTCGCGGTAGACGGTCAGCCGGTGCACCAGCCCGTCGACGTCGAGCTCGGGGTGGAACTGGGTGGCGTAGACGCGACGCCCGAGCCGGAAGGCCTGCACCGGGCAGGTCGCGGAGCCGGCGAGCAGCACCGCGCCCTCGGGCAGCCGGCTGACCGCCTCCTTGTGGCCCACGAAGGCGTCGAAGCGTGCCGGCAGCACCCCGAAGAGCGGGTCGGCGACCCCCTCCTCGCTCAGGCGTACGTCGACCGCGCCGACGGGCTCGCCGTGGGTGCGGTCGACCAGGCCGCCGCGCAGCGAGCCGAGCGTGCCGATGCCGTAGCAGGCGCCCAGGAAGGGCGTGTCGGCCCCGATCACGCGCAGCGCGAGCGCGCGGAGCTCGGCCTCGACCCGGTGCTGGGTGGCGGTCTTGGCCTCGGCGGGGTCGGAGAGGTTGAAGGGACTGCCGCCCAGGACGATCCCCGACCAGTCGGCGGGGTCGACGGGGCCGCCCAGCTGCTCCTCGAGCGGCGCCCGCTCGAGCCGCACGCGGCGCAGCCCCGACTCGTCGAGACCGGCGCAGCGACGCAGGGCGTCGTACTCGCCGTCGGCGGCGTCGTCCTCGGCGCGGGTGCCGAGGAACAGGAAGGGCCGCACGCCGCGCAGACTAGTCGGCCTGCACCGCCACCCCGCGCTCGAGGAGCCCGTCGACGTCGGCGACGCCCCAGGCGGCCAGGGCCTCGCGGGTGTGCGACCCGGCCTTGGGGGCGGGCGGGAGGTCGAGGGTGGCGGCGGTGCGCGAGAAGCGCGGCGCGGGCTGCGGCTGCGCGATGCCGTCCTTGGTCACGAACGTCTGGCGGGCCTGCAGGTGGGGGTGCTCGACGGCGCGGCTGAGCGGCACGATGCCGGCCACGCAGGCGTCGGTGCCCTCGAACAGCTCGACCCACTCGGCCTGGGTGCGCCGGGCGAAGGTCTCGGCGAAGAGGGCGCGCATCTCGTCGTACCGCTCGAGGTCGAGCTGGCCGGGGCAGCGGTCCTCGACGCCCAGCAGGCGCACCAGCTCGGCGAAGAACTGCGGCTCGAGCGCGCCGACGCTCATGTGCTCGCCGTCGGAGGTCTCGTAGACGTCGTAGAAGGGGGCGCCGCCGTCGAGCAGGTTGGCGGCGCGCTGCTCGCTGAAGGTGCCCGAGGCCAGGAACGCGGCGCCCATGGCGTTGAGGTGGGCGGTGCCGTCGACGATCGCGGCGTCGACGACCTGGCCCTGGCCGGAGACCCTCGCCTCGAGCAGGGCGGCGAGGACGCCGATGACCAGGTAGGTCGACCCGCCGCCGAAGTCGCCGACGAGGTTGCCGGGGAAGTGCGGGCGCGACCTGTCCTGGCCCAGGCCGTGGAGGGCGCCGGTGATGGCGATGTAGTTCATGTCGTGCCCGGCCGCGGTGGCCAGCGGTCCGTCCTGGCCCCAGCCGGTCATCCGGCCGTAGACCAGGGCGGGGTTGCGCTCGTGGCACTGCTCGGGACCGAGCCCGAGGCGCTCGAGCACGCCGGGGCGCATGCCCTCGACGAGCACGTCGGCGCCCTCGACCAGGTCGAGCACGGTGGCCACGGCCTCGGGGTCCTTGAGGTTGAGCCCCACGCTGGGCCGCCCCCGGTTGAGCAGGTCGTGGCTGCCGCCGGTGAGCATCTGCCCGCCCGGGCGCTCGACGCGGATCACGTCGGCGCCCAGGTCGGCCAGGATCATGCAGGCGTGCGGGCCCGGCCCGATCCCCGCGATCTCCACGACCTTGACGCCCTTCAACGGGCCCGTGCCCCTGCCCAGCTCGATGCTCATGGCGAGCATCCTGACAGCATCGCTGTCACGGTGCTAGGGGCGGTCCAGCACGCGGCGCAGGAAGGCCCGGGTGCGCTCCTCGCGGGGCTCGGCGAAGATCTGCGCCGGCGGGCCCTGCTCGAGGATCCGCCCGCCGTCGAGGAAGGCCACCTTGGTGGCGACCTCGCGGGCGAAGGCCATCTCGTGGGTGGCCAGCACCATGGTGGTGCCGGCCGCGGCCAGGTCGCGCACGATGCCGAGCACGTCGCCGACCAGCTCGGGGTCGAGCGCCGCGGTGACCTCGTCGAGCAGCAGCAGCGTCGGCTGCGTGCACAGGGCGCGTACGACGGCCGCGCGCTGCTGCTGCCCGCCGGAGAGCCGGTCGGGGTGCTTGTCGGCGTGCTCGGCCAGCCCGAAGCGCTCCAGCAGCTCGCGGGCCCGCTCGCGCGCGGCGCGGCGGCCCAGGCCGTGGGCGTGGCGCGGGGCGAGCGTGCAGTTCTCCAGCACCGTCAGGTGCGGGAAGAGGTTGTAGGCCTGGAAGACCATCCCGATGCGCCGGCGCACCTGCATCGGGTCGACGCGCGGGTCGGAGATCTCGCGGCCCTCGAAGGTGATCACCCCGTCGTCGATCTCCTCGAGCAGGTTGAGGCAGCGCAGCAGCGTCGACTTGCCCGAGCCCGACGAGCCGATCAGGCAGACCACGTCGCCGGGCTCGACGCGCAGGTCGACGTCGTCGAGGACCACCCGGTCGCCGTAGGTCTTGCGCAGGCCGGCGACCTCGACCAGCGGGCTCACAGCGCCCCCGCCCGCTCGCGCTCCATGACGCGACGCTGCAGCCAGTCGGTGAACCGGGCCAGCGGCACGGTCAGGGCGATGAAGAGCAGCGAGACGACGACCAGCGAGGTGTAGTTGAAGTTGTAGGCGCTGTAGTCGCGGGCGGCGAAGACGCCGTCGTAGGCGCCCACCAGCGAGACCAGGGCGGTGTCCTTCTGCAGCGAGATGAAGTCGTTGAGCAGCGGCGGCACCACGCGGCGCACCGCCTGGGGCACCACCACGTGGCGCAGGGTGCGCACCGGGCCCAGCCCCAGCGCCCGGGCGCTGGCGATCTGGGAGGGGTGGATCGACTCGATGCCGGCGCGGAAGACCTCGGCGACGTAGGCGGAGTACGACAGGATCAGCGCGACCGTGGCCCACACGAGCCGGTCGTTGGTCAGGCCCTGCAGCTCCAGGGCCGGCACGCCGAAGCCGAGCAGCACCACCAGCAGCAGCGTCGGGATGCCGCGCATCACGTCGGTGAAGGCGACCGCCACGATGCGCGCCGGCGCCAGCCAGGCCGAGCGGGTGCCACGCATGATCGCGACCAGCAGGGCGAGCAGCAGGATCGCCGGCTCGGCGACCAGGAAGATCCGCACGTTGAGCCAGAACGCCTCGAGCACCAGCGGGAAGGACTCCTTCGCGTCGGACCACGAGAAGAAGGTCTCCTGCACGCGCTCCCAGCCCGGCGAGAGCACCAGCCCGAGGCCCAGCAGGGCGAAGAAGACGACGGTCGAGGCGCTCGCGGTGCCGGAGCGGCGTACGCGCAGGCGACGGCGCTCGGCGCGCCGGGCGAGCTCGCGCTCGCTGGGGCGCCACGCCCCGGGACTGGTGGGCACTACTGCAGCTCGGGCACGCCG
Organism: Nocardioides sp. 31GB23; assembly: GCF_040012395.1. Classification (NCBI taxonomy): domain Bacteria; kingdom Bacillati; phylum Actinomycetota; class Actinomycetes; order Propionibacteriales; family Nocardioidaceae; genus Nocardioides; species Nocardioides sp. 31GB23. The sequence continues at coordinate 28,852 of NZ_JBDYKJ010000032.1, forward strand.
ACGACGTCGGAGAGCCACTCCTGCTCGATGTCGGCGAGCTCGCCGTCGGCCTCCATGGCCTGCAGGGCGGCGTCGACGCAGGGCACCAGCTCGCTGCCCTTCTCGAAGAGCATCCCGAACTCCTCCTGCTCCCCGGTCTCGGGCTGGAACTGCCCGACGATGGTGCTGCCGGGGATCTCGACGGCGGAGATGTAGAAGGCGGTGGGCAGGTCGGCCAGCACGGCGTCGACCTGGTCGTTGGCCAGCGCCTGCTTGGCGGAGTTGGTGTCCTCGAAGACGGCCGGGTCGACCTCGGGCTCGATGATGTCGCGGATCGCGGTCAGCGAGGTGGTCCCGGTCTGCGCGCCCAGGCGCAGGTCGGCGAGGTCCTCGAGGCTGGCGGCCTCGGCGCCGGCGGTGCCCTCGAGCGCCACGACGGCCTGCGCGGCCTGGTAGTAGCCCTGCGAGAAGTCGACGACCTCGGCGCGCTTCGGGGTGATCGAGATCTGGTTGATGTCGAAGTCGAAGTCCTTGGCGCCGGGGGCGTAGGAGGTGTTGAAGGGCACCCGCACCCAGCTGACCTCGTCCTCGGAGAAGCCCAGGCGCTCGGCGACGGCGTAGGCCACCGCCGACTCGTAGCCCTCGCCGTTGGTCGGGTCGTTGTCGGCGAACCACGGCTCGTAGGCCGGCGAGTCGGTGCCGACGGTGAGGGTGCCGCCCTCGAGCAGCATGTCGTCGGTGACGCAGGTGGCCGGGTCGACCTCGGCGGCGGGCTCCTCGGAACCAGCGTCGGAGCCAGCGTCGGCGGCGGTGCTCGGCTCCTCGTCGGCGGGCGCGCAGGCGACCGCTCCGAGCAGCAGGGGCAGGGAGGCGAGGGCGGGGACGACCGCAGACCGGCGCAGCATGGGGGAATCGTAGGCCGAACCGGGTCTTGCAACTAGTTGCATAGGTCGGGCGCGATACGGCCATGGCCCTCGAGCACGCCCTGCTGGTCGCCCTGAGCGAGCAGCCGGCCGCCGGACTCGAGCTCAGCCGACGCTTCAGCCGCTCCATCGGCTACTTCTGGGGCGCCACCCACCAGCAGATCTACCGGGTGCTGGGCCGGATGGAGGCCGACGGCTGGCTGCGCGCCACCACCGTCGAGCAGGCCGGGCGCCCGGCCAAGAAGGTCTACGAGGTCGCCGCCGCCGGCCGCGAGGTCCTGGCCGCCTGGCTGGGCGAGCCGACCGCCACCCCGCCGCTGCGCTCCGACCTGGCGGTCAAGATGCGCGGCGCCTCCTTCGGCGACCGCGCGGCCGTGCTCGACGTCGTGCGCGCCGACCTCGCCCAGCACCGCGCCCGCCTGGCGCGCTACGAGCAGCTGATGACCCGCGACTACCCCGACCCGACCACCCTGGGCGGCCTCGAGCTCGACCAGTACCTCGTCCTGCGCGGCGGCGTGCTGGCCGAGCAGACGTCGATCACCTGGCTCACCGAGTACCTGGAGGCACACGCATGAGCGCCAACCCCTACCCCCACCTGCTGGAGCCCCTGCAGCTCGGGTCGCTGACGCTGCGCAACCGCGTGGTGATGGGCTCGATGCACACCGGGCTCGAGGACGCGCCGTGGGACGTGCCCAAGCTGGCGGCGTACGCCGCTGAGCGTGCGCGGGGCGGGGTCGGGCTCATCGTCACCGGCGGCTACGCCCCGACCAAGCGCGGCTGGCTCAAGCCGTTCGCCTCCGAGCTGACCACCCGGCTGCAGGCGATGCGGCACCGCCAGGTCACCGACGCGGTGCACGACGAGGGCGGCGCGATCGCGCTGCAGGTGCTGCACGCTGGCCGCTACGGCTACCACCCCTTCATCCACTCCGCCTCCGACCGCAAGAGCCCGATCACGCCGTTCAAGCCGTCGGCGATGTCGTCGCGCCAGGTCGACCGCACCGCCACGGCGTTCGCGCGGACCGTCGCGCTGGCGGTCAAGGGCGGCTACGACGCGGTCGAGATCATGGGCTCCGAGGGCTACCTGATCAACCAGTTCCTCGCCGAGCGCACCAACCAGCGCGACGACGAGTGGGGCGGCAGCGCCGAGAAGCGGATGCGCTTCCCGCTCGAGGTGGTGCGCCGCACCCGCGACCTGGTCGGCGACGACCTTCCGATCATGTACCGGATCTCGCTGCTCGACCTCGTCGAGGGCGGCCAGAGCTGGGACGAGGTGGTCACCCTGGCCCACCGGCTGACCGAGGCCGGCGTCAACGTGCTCAACACCGGCATCGGCTGGCACGAGGCGCGGATCCCCACGATCATCACCCAGGTGCCGCCGGCGGCGTGGCGCTCGGTGACCGCGCGGCTCAAGGCCGAGGTGTCGGTGCCGGTCTGCGCGTCCAACCGGATCAACACCCCCGAGCTTGCCGAGTCGATCCTCGTCGAGGGCGGCGCCGACCTGGTCTCGATGGCCCGCCCGCTGCTGGCCGACCCCGAGCTCGTCACCAAGGCCGCCGCCGGTCGCGGCGACGAGATCAACACCTGCATCGCCTGCAACCAGGCCTGCCTCGACCACACCTTCTCCAACAAGACCGCCTCCTGCCTGGTCAACCCGCGCGCCTGCCGCGAGACCACGCTGGTGCTCGCCCCCACGCGCGTACGCCGCTCGGTCGCCGTGGTCGGCGCCGGCCCGGCGGGCCTGGCCACCGCGGTCTCCGCGGCCGAGCGCGGCCTGGCGGTGACCCTCTTCGAGGCCCAGCCCGCGCTGGGCGGGCAGTTCCGCCTGGCGATGGCGGTGCCCGGCAAGGAGGACTTCGCCGAGACGCTGCGCTACTACACCCGGCGCCTCGAGGTGCTCGGCGTCGACGTGCGGCTCTCCACCCGCGCCACCGCCGCCGACCTGGCCGGCTTCGACGAGGTCGTGGTCTCCACCGGCGTCGAGCCGCGGCTGCCGGTGATCCCCGGCGGCGACGACCCGCGGGTGGTCTCCTACGCCGACGTGCTCTCCGGGCGGGTGGTGCCCGGCAAGCGGGTCGCCGTCATCGGCGCCGGCGGCATCGGCGTCGACGTCAGCCACTGGCTGGTCCACGACCCCGCCTCCCCCGGCCCCGACGAGGAGGCCGGCGTCGAGGAGTGGATGGCCCACTGGGGCGTCGGCGACCCCAGCCTGCACCGCGGCGGGCTGACCGAGCGCAAGCCGCGCGAGCCGTTCCGCGAGGTGACCCTGCTGCAGCGCAAGACCTCGATGATCGGCAAGGACCTGGGCAAGACCTCGGGCTGGGCGCACCGCGCCGTGCTCAAGCAGTCGGGCGTCAGCCAGGTCGCGGGTGCGGCGTACGAGCGCATCGAGGGCCGCGACGACGCCGTCGTCCTGCACGTCACGGTCGAGGGCGAGCCGCGCGAGCTCGTCGTCGACCACGTCGTGCTGTGCGCCGGCCAGGAGTCGGTGCGCTCGCTCTTCGACGACCTCACCGCCGCCGAGACCCACCCCGGCCTGCACCTGGTCGGCGGGGCCGACGTGGCCGCCGAGCTCGACGCCAAGCGCGCCATCGAGCAGGGCACGCGGGTCGCCGCGGCGCTGTGAGGCGGCCGGGGACGGCTGGCTAGGGTCGGGGCATGCCGGGCGAGGTCAACCGAGACGACAGCTGCCTGTTCTGCGCGATCGTGGCAGGCACCATCCCCTCCACCAGGGTCGACGAGGACGAGCGGACGGTGTCCTTCATGGACATCAACCCCGCCACCGACGGGCACCTGCTCGTGGTGCCGCGTGCGCACGCGGTCGACCTGACCGACATCACGCCCGACGACCTCGCGGCCTGCGCACTCACCGCCCAGCGGCTGGCCAGGCGCCAGCTCGAGGTGCTGGGGGCCGACGGGGTCAACCTGCTCAACTGCACCGGCGAGGCCGCCTGGCAGAGCGTCTTCCACTTCCACCTGCACGTGGTGCCGCGCTACGCCGACGACCCTGCGCGAGACGGGCTGTCGCTGCCGTGGACCCCCACGCCGGGCGACCCCGACGCCATCGGCGCCACCGGCCGGGCCCTGCAGGGCGGGGCCTGAGGATGCTGCGCGACCTCACCGACTCCGAGGCCCGCGCGGCGCTGCCGCTGAAGTGGGGCGCGGTGCCCGAGGGCACCATCCCGGCCTGGGTGGCCGAGATGGACTTCGCGCCGCCGCCGGCGGTGACCGCGGCCCTGACCGCCGCTGTCGGTCGCGGGATGCTCGGCTACTCGGCGTTCCCCGGCACCGCCCAGCCCGCCGACCTCGACGCCGCGTTCCGCGGCTTCGCCGAGCGGCACTGGGGCTGGGACGTGCCGCTCGACTCCTCCACCCCCGTCGGCGACGTGGTCGCCGGGCTGCGCCTGGCCCTCGACGAGCTCTGCCCGCCGGGCCCGGTCGTGGTGCCGCTGCCGTGCTACCCGCCGTTCCGCGACGTGGTCGCGCTGGCCGGGCGCGAGGCGGCGTACGTCGGCCTCGACCCCGACCACGACCACGACGACCGCGCCGCGGCGGCCCTCGACCTGGCCGCCGTCGAGCGGCACCTCGAGGCCGGCGCCCGCACCGTGCTCCTCTGCCACCCGCACAACCCGCTGGGCCGGGTCGCGCACCGCGCCGAGCTCGAGGCGCTGCGCGAGCTCGTGCGCGCCCACGGCGCCCGGGTGCTGGTCGACGAGATCCACGCCCCGCTGGTGCTGCCCGGGCAGGAACGGTTCGTGCCCTACCTCAGCGTCGACCCCGAGGCGGTGCTGGTCACCAGCCACTCCAAGGCCTTCGGCACCCCCGGGCTGCACGCCGCGCAGATCGTGCTGATGGACCCCGACGAGACCCGCCGGCTGCGCTCGGTGCCCGTCCCCGCCAACCACGGCCACTCCGGGCTCGGCATGGTCGCCGGCTCCGCCGCCTGGCGCGACAGCGACCTGTGGCTGCACGCCCTGCGCTCCCGGCTGCGGGTCAACGCCGAGGACCTGGGCGAGCTCGTCGCCGAGCACCTGCCCCAGGCACGGCTGCGCCCGCTCGAGGCGACCTACCTGGCCTGGCTCGACCTGCGTGCGTACGGCGTCGCCGACCCGGCGGCCGCCGCGCTCGAGCACGGCGTGCGCCTGGCTCCCGGCCACGACTACCAGCCGGGCCTCGAGGGCCACGTGCGCCTCAACATCGCCACCTCCGAGAAGCGGCTGGCGCAGGTCGTGGAGCGCCTCGCCGCCGCCCTCACCTGACGCTGGTCGAGCAGGGAGGAGCGCCAGCGACGAGCGACGCCGAGACCCGGTGAGTGACTCGCCCACCGCAACCGTGGTCGCCGTACGCCATGGGGTCACGCGGTTTCGGCGACGCTCGAGCCTCCGGCCCTCGCTGCTCAACCAGCGACTCCGTTGGTCGAGCAGGGAGGAGCGCCAGCGACGATCGACGCCGAGACCCGGTGAGTGACTCGCCCACCGCAACCGTGGTCGCCGTACGCCATGGGGTCACGCGGTTTCGGCGACGCTCGAGCCTCCGGCCCTCGCTGCTCAACCCACGACGGCGCCTCGCTGCTCAACCAGCGGGGTCGTCAGACCTCGAGGCGGCCCTTGCGGCGGACGAGGGGGCGCTCGGCGCGGGGCAGCCAGGTGCGGGTGACGTGGTCGACGACGTGGACGCCGGGGGGCGACTCGATGCGGTGCAGGCCGGGCACCTCGTGGCCCAGGCCGTCGCGCAGCGCGGAGTAGACCTGCCACTCGCGGCGCTTGCGGGGGGCGCGGGAGGTGTCGAAGTCCATGTCGCTCCAGTGCGCGAACTCGTCGCGGTCGAGCCACTTCAGCTCCACGCACAGCCCCTCGGGGGCCACGATGCGGGTGGTCGACTCGGGGAACTCGCGCACCTCCCACTCGAAGGCCTTCACGAAGGTGAACTCCGGGCCCATCGGGTAGATCCACGGCTCGAGGAAGCGGAAGCCGAGGTCGAGCCAGGCGACCTGCTCGCTCTCCACCGAGAGCGGGTGGCGCGGCACGGCGACGACGGCGTTGGAGTCCTCGAGCTGCCACGACAGGTCGCGCAGGATGCTCACGCCCTCGCGGGTCAGCACCATGTCGCCGTCCCACTTCATCGAGTAGGCCGTGCGCACGTGGGAGAACGACCAGTTGTAGAAGTGCGTCAGGGAGTGCACCGAGTCGGGCCGGGTGGCCAGGTGCTCGCTGCCGGCGCGCGAGACCTGGAAGGGGTACGACGTCACGGTGATCCGCTCCCCCGCCCCGCACTCCTCGGCGACCCGCTGGGCCACCTCGGGGGTGCCGTCGTCGGAGAGGTTGTCGACGATGACGACGTGCTGGACCGCCTCGAGCATCGGCGGCAGCACCCACGGCAGGTTGTGCGCCTCGTTCTTGAGCCGGAACACGCAGGTCAGCCCGGGCCGCAGCGCGCCGTCCTTCCAGGGCCAGCGCACGTCGTAGGCGCTCTCGCCCTCGAGGCAGGCGATGTCGGCCCCGCGCACCGGGCTCATCCGCGCTCCCGCCCGGCGGCCTTGCGCAGCCCGCGGCGCACCGAGGGCGGCACCATCGCGCGCACCGAGTGCGGCACCCGGTCGACGGCGCTCGGCGGCGCCGGCTGGGTGCGGGCCCCCTCGCGGCGGGCCGCGTCGGCCGTCGAGCGGGTCAGCGCCTGCGCCTCGTCGTACATCTCGGCGTACGCCGCGCGCAGCTCGTCGAGGGTGGCCTGCACCTCGGGGGTGTCGCCGCCCTCGTCGGGCAGCTTGTCGAGGGCCTCCCAGGTCTCCTGGGCGATGTCGCGCAGCCGGCGCGGCACGTCGACGTCGGCCCAGGTCAGCGCCACGCGCCGCAGGGAGGGGTCGACGAACTGGTGGACCTGGCGGATGTCGTTGGCCGAGGCCGACTTCACGGCGTCGAGGTCGAAGCGCTGGCCCAGGCCGAAGACCGGCACGGTCCAGTCGTCGAGCATGTCGTGGTAGCGCACGAAGGCGCGGGACGAGCCGCGGGTGCTGCGCTCGACGTGGAGCATCATGTTGACCCAGGCGGCGGTGCGGTGCACCTCGCTGGTGCGGGCGTCGTAGACGCGCTGCTTGGAGCCGACCACCTCGGTGACCGGGCGCAGCATCGTCACGTAGCCGGCCTCCGCCTCGCTGCGCATCGCCGCGGAGCGCCACAGGCCCAGGAACCAGGCCAGGCGGGGGTCCTTGACGACCAGCTCGGGTCCGCCGGCGACCAGCTGCTCCTCGAGCCAGGTGTGCAGCCGGGTGCGCAGCGGCTCGAAGTTGTTGAGCCGACCGGTGTCGAACCACGCCGAGGGCCGCGCGTCAGCCATCGAGACGTTGGTGCGCTCGAGCAGCTCGTCGTGCAGGTCGACGACCCACTGCGACTCCGCGAACCCCTTGGGGTTGGTGTCGTCGGCGGCCACCTCGGGCGCCGGCACCGTCATGCCGAGGGTCTGCAGCGCCCCGGCCATGGTGCTGGTGCCGCTGCGTCCCGACCCGACCACGAAGACGACACGGCGCTGTGGCGGGGCCGGGTCGACGAGCTGGGCAGGGGACTCCGAGGGGGTGGGCGCGTCGACCATGGACCTCAGACTAACGACGTCGGGCCGCTCAGCCGACCGACCGGGTCTGGGCGGCGATCACCGCGGCGTACCACTCGAACGACGCCTTGGGGGTGCGCGCCTGCGTCTGGTGGTCGACGTGGACCAGCCCGTAGCGCTGCTCGAGGCCGTGCACCCACTCGAAGCTGTCGAGCAGCGACCACACGTAGTAGCCGCGCACGTCGACCCCGCGCTGGCAGGCCGCGGCGACGGCGCGCAGGTGGGCGTCGAGGTAGGCGATGCGCTCCTGGTCGTCGACCACCCCCGACCCGTCGGGCCCCGTCGAGTACGCCGCCCCCGACTCGGTGACGACCACCGGCGGCAGCGCCGCGCGGTAGCGGGCGCGCAGGGTGATCAGCCACTCGCGCAGCGAGTCGGGCACCACCGGCCACCCGATGTCGGTGACCGGGTAGCCGACCAGCTCGCACACCTCGAAGGGGATCGGGGAGTCCTCGGGCGCCGCGCCGATCTTGATCGGGCTGTAGTAGTTGACCCCGTAGAAGTCGAGCGGCTGGCGGATCGTGGCCAGGTCGCCGGGACGCACTGCCTCCTCGACCAGCGGCGCCAGGTCGACGGGGTAGCGCCCCAGCAGCATCGGCTCCAGGAACAGCCCGTTCCACAGGGCGTCGAAGAGCTTGGTGGCACCCACGTCGGCGGGGTCCTCGCTGACCGGCCACATCGGGGCGTGGTTGTTGGCGCAGCCGACCGAGGAGGCCCCGGCGGCACGCAGCTCGACCACCGCACGGCCGTGGGCCAGCAGCAGGTGGTGGGCGACCGGGAGCGAGTCGAAGCCCATCTCGCGGCCCGGGGCGTGCATGCCGGTGGCGTGGCCCATGATCGTGGCGACGTTGGGCTCGACCACGGGGATCCAGTGCTCGACCCGGTCGGCGGGCGCCTCGCCGACCACGGCGGCGTACTCGGCGAACGCCTCGACGGTCTCGCGGTTGAGCCACCCGCCCTCGTCCTCGAGCACCTGCGGCAGGTCCCAGTGGTAGAGCGCGGCCATCGGGGCGACGCCCTGGGCGAGCATCTCGTCGACGAGCCGGTCGTAGAAGTCGAGGCCGGCGGCGTTGACCGCCCCGCGCCCGGTGGGCAGCACCCGCGACCACGAGACCGAGAAGCGGTGGCCCCCGACCCCCAGACGGGCCATCAGCGCGACGTCGTCGCGGTAGCGGCGGTAGGAGTCGCAGGCCGGCTCACCGGTGGTGCCGTCGAGGACGGCGCCCGGCAGCTTCGAGAAGGTGTCCCAGATCGAGGGACCCCGGCCGTCGACGTCGGTGCTGCCCTCGCTCTGGAAGGCCGACGTGGCGGTGCCGAGCCGGAAACCCGGCGGCAGCTCGGGAAAGGAGGCTCGCACCGGCACAATGATGCCGTGACCGTGGAGATCCGTCGGGGGAACACCCGCTTCTTGACCCGGGTGCCCGGGCGACTGACCCGGCACGCCTTCTCGTTCGGCGAGCACTACGACCCCGAGCGGCTCTCGTTCGGGCCGATGGTCTGCCACGACGACCACGTCGTGCGCGGCGGGCAGGGCTTCGAGGAGCACGCCCACAGCGACCTCGAGATCGTCACCTGGGTGGTCTCGGGCGCGGTGCGCCACGTCGACGACGCGGGGCGCGAGGAGGTGGTGCCCGCCGGCTCGCTGGCGGTGCTCTCGGCAGGCAGCGGGGTGCGTCACTCCGAGACCGCCGTCGAGGGGGCCGGCCCGACCCGGTGGGTGCAGACCTGGCTGCGCCCCGACGCCACCGGCACCGACCCGTCGTACGCCGTCGCGGCGGTCGACCCGGGTGCGCGCGGGCTGGTGCCCGCGCCCCTGGGCGTCGGCGTCGACGGGGCGAGCCTGGCGGTGGCGCAGCTGCGGGGCGGCGACACCCTCGAGCTGCCCGTCGCGCCACGGGTGCACGTCTACGTGGTGCGGGGCGCACTGCTGCGCTTCTCGCTCGCCGAGCCGCTGGCGGTCGGCGACTCGATCTGCGCCACCGACGAGCCGGCCCACCCGGTGGTCGCGGCGGTCGACACCCAGCTGCTGGTGTGGACCTTCACGTCCTGAGCCCGGAGGACCGGCTCGAGGGGTAGCGCTCAGCGCTTCTTCGGCTTGCCGATCTTGATCATGAAGCGCGTCTTGACGGTCTCGGTGCCGTCGTTGACCTTGAGGATGATCCGGTACTGGCCGCGGAAGTCGTAGCGGTTGATCACCCGGATGCCTCGGCCCTTGTTGCCGTCGCCGAAGTCCCAGCGGTAGGTGAGCGGGTCACCGTCGGGGTCGGTGGCCTTGACGCGGAACCGGATCGGCGACTTGGCACGGGCCTTGCCCTGGCCCTCCAACGGCTTGGCGGCGATCCGCTTGACCTGCGGCACCCGGTTGCCCGGTCCGGTGGTGACCGTCTCCGTGGCGGTCGCGGTGGCCGTCGCGGTGGCCGTCGTGGTCGCCGTCGTGGTGGCCGTGGCCGTGGCGGTCGGTTGGCTGGTCACCGTGGTGGTCGCGGTGGCGGTGGGCTGGCTGGTGACGGTGGTCGTCGCCGTGGCCGTCGCCGTGGCCGTCGTGGTGGCGGTGGTGGTCGCGGTGGCGGTGGTGGTCGCGGTGGCGGTCACCGTGGCGGTCGGGTCGGGCGAGGGCGTCTTGTCGCCGATCCGGTAGGTGCACGGGCTGGTCGCGCGGTCGGCCACGTCGTCGGTGATGAGCAGGGAGCGCAGAGAGGTGATCGAGAAGCCGCTCAGCACGTCGCCGACCACGAACGCGTCCTGGGCCGGGCTGGCCGTCGTCAGGTCGCTCGCGGCGAGTGTCACCGTGACCAGGTCGAGGGCCGGGTCGAAGCTGCCGGCCAGGCCCGTCTTGAGCGTCGTGCCCGACCCGTCGGTCAGCGTGTAGGTGCCGGGCGCCTCGATCGGCACCTCCGGCTGCAGCAGCGGCCGGTCGGCCTCGACGACGTAGTCCTGGCCACCCAGGACGAACGCCCAGCGGAAGAGCTCGCTGGTGCCCCGCAGGCCTCCGCTGAGCACCGACAGGTCGGTGACCTTGATGTGGAAGGTGATCGCGTCGTCGGTGGCGTTGGTGCTCACCCACGCCTCGCGCAGGTCGAGGCCGTCGGGGTCGAGAGCCGGATCCACCGGCAGGATCAGCAGGTCGTTGACGTCGCCGGCGGGGTCGGTGAAGCGCGCGTCGAAGGAGCAGGCGCTCTGCGCCTGGGCCGGGCCGGCGGGTCCGCCGACGGCGGAGACCACCGCCAGCACGGGGAGACCGACGAGCGCGGTGCCCACGGCGGTGGCGACCGCTGTGGACCGGGTGCGCGACCTTCGGGAGGACAGGGGGGACATGGCGGGGCTCGCTTCCGGTGGGGGACCAGGTACAGGTCCAACGCACGTCCACCCGAGGAGTGACTCGCGGCCCGTCGACGGTCTAGACCCCTGCCGGTGACGCGCCGCGACCCCGTCGGTCCTCGGTCGACGGGGTCACGGCGTGTCGGCGCCCGGGAGGGCAGCGGCCGCCCCCTGGGTTCGAGCTGACCAACGAGCCGGTGCCCGCCGGGTCACCCCGGGCGCGACGAGGTCTGGACCACGCTCAGCCGAGGGGGCCCGGGCCGAGGGGCCCGGGGCCGCTCTGCCCCGGTCGACGCTCCTGGCGCAGGTCCTCCTCGCCGAGCCCGCCGAGGTGGGTGGCCAGGGCCACGAGCAGCAGGAAGCCGCCCCACACCAGCCCGGCGACGAGCACCATGCCCGGTGCCGCCAGGTCGCCGGTGAGCCGCACCAGCAGCAGCGAGGCCGCCGTGGCGATCGCGATGGTCCAGCCGCCCCGCCGCGCCAACCGGCCCGGTCGGGTCTGCGGACGCCCGGAGGTCTGCGCGGGCTCGCTCACACCGGCCACTGTAGTGACGAGGGCCGCGCCGCCCGCCGCGCCCCGGCTGCGGGCGCCGCGGGCGCTGCGGCAGGCTGGACCCATGGAACCCGACGGCACCCGTGAACGGCTGGCGACCTGGCTCGAGCAGCTCGGCCTGGTCGACCACCTCGGCGAGGCCGGCCTGCCGACGATGACGCGCGACGCCGCGGGCCGCGCGGTGTGGACCGACCCGGGCACCGGCGCCGAGCTGAGCGACGACCAGGTCGCCGAGCTCGACGCGGTGCTGCACCAGGAGGGCAGCGACCCCGGTCACGCCGTGCCCGTGCCGCTGCTGCAGATCGCCCAGCAGGCGCGGGTGCACGACGAGCTGCTGACCAGCCCCTGGCACACCTACGAGTCGCTGGCCCGGCTGCGGGGCTCGACGGCCGAGCGCACCCGCTTCGCGGTGCACAAGGCGGCCGGGCAGCACCGGCTGCTCGTCGTCACCGGCCCGACCGGCGCGATGGTGCCCGCCTTCCAGCTCGACGCCGCCGGCGAGCCGCGGCCCGAGCTCGCCCCCCTCCTCGAGCCGCTGCTCGGCGCCGGCATGGACGGCTGGCGGGCCTGGGCCTGGCTGACCCGGCCCGCCGCCCTGGCCGCGGGCCTGGTGCCCGAGCGGGCCGCCGGCGGCGACGACCCCGACGACGCCGACGTCGTACGCCGCGCTGCACAGCGGCTGGCCCGCACCCTCACTGGCGAGGGGTGACCCGCGCCTTTGCAGAGGGGCACACGCGTGCCCCTCTGCAAAGCGCTGTCAGCCGATCACCCGCAGCGCGCCGGGGCGCACCTCCACCACGGCGGGCGCCCGGCCGAGGCCCGGCAGCTCGCCGAGCGGCTCGCCGTCGCCGCCCACCGGGAGCGGGGTGCGGCCGTCGGCGTTGAGCTCGACGCGGGCGCCGCGCAGCACCGTGACCTGGGGCAGGTCGACGTGGGAGCCGTCGTAGATCTTGGGGAACGAACGCACCAGCGCGGTCCGCGAGGCGGCCTCGACCACCACGACGTCGAGCAGGGCGTCGTCGACGACCGCGCCGGGGGCGACCTTCATGCCCTTGCCGTAGTAGGCGGAGCCGGCCACCACGACCAGCCCGGCGGCGTACTGGCGCGCGTCGCCGTCGACCGCCACCCGGAACCGGCCAGGCCGGTACGTCGCGATCGCGCGGACCGCGGCCAGCGGGTACTGCAGCTTCTGCGGGGTCCAGCGCATCCGGTCGACCATCGCCGCGGCACGGGCGTCGATGCCGGAGTAGACGGACCCGGCCACCAGCCGGCTCGGCCCGCCGGGGAGGGTCCAGGCCAGCAGGTCGACCTCGCGCACCGGCGCGTGCAGCAGGTGCTCGGCGACCGCGGCCGGCTCGGAGGCCAGCCCCAGCATCCGCGCGAAGTCGTTGCCGCGGCCGGCCGGCAGCACCCCCAGGACGCCACCGGCGGTCGAGACCGCGCCGGCGAGGTGGGAGAGCATGCCGTCGCCGCCGACCGAGACCACGACGTCGCCGCGCCCGACGGCGGCCCGCACGAGGTCGTCGGTGGCCCGCGGGCCCGGCGAGTAGGTCACCTCGACCGAGGCGCCCGCCTCGCGCAGCAGCCGCGCGACCGGCACCACGGCCTCGGGCGCCGCGCCACCTCCGGAGGCGGGGTTGACCAGGAACGTGAAGGTGCGATCGGGGGCGCTCACGGGACCAGCACCCCGGGGTTGAGCACGCCGGTGGGGTCGAGGTCGGCCTTGACCGCGCGTAGCACCGAGGCACCCAGGTCGCCGATCTCGGCGCCCAGCCACGGCCGGTGGTCGGTGCCGACGGCGTGGTGGTGGCTGATGGTGGCGCCGTCGGCGACGATCGCGTCGTTGGCGGCGGCCTTGGCCCGGCCCCAGCGCTCGATCGGCGCCTCACCCGCGCTGGTCGCCACGGTGAAGTAGAGCGAGCAGCCGGTCTCGTAGACGTGGGAGATGTGGCACAGCACGATCGCCGAGCCGCCCTCGGCGCCGAGCTCGCGCTCCAGGGCGCCGCGCACGTCGGCGTACAGCGCGTCGACCTTCGACCAGAAGGTGGCGGTCTCGAGGGTCTCGACCAGCACGCCCACGTCGAGCATCGAGTCGCGCAGGTACGGCGCGTGGAAGCGGCCGTGGGCCCACGACGCGCCCGGCTCCTCGCCCAGCGGGGTGCCGCCGAGGCCGGTGAGCACCTCGGTGACGGCGGCGCGGCGGGACTCGACCTGGGCGGGCGTGCCCTCGTGGCCCACGATCATCAGGCAGCCGGTGGACTCCTCGCCGATGGCGTCGGGGCGAGCCAGGTTGAGCCCGGTCTCGGCCTCGTCGGAGAGCCGCAGCACCGTGGGCAGCGTGCCCGACTGGGCCAGCGTGCGCATCGCGGCGGCGCCCTCGACGAAGGAGCCCCAGCGCCAGCCCTCGTAGACCTTCACCTCGGGCAGCCGGCGCACCCGCACGGTGACCGCGGTGATCACGCCGAAGGCGCCCTCGGAGCCCAGCACCAGCTGGCGCAGGTCGGGGCCGGCGGCGTTGGCGGGCGACGAGCCGAGCCGCCACTCCCCGCGCGGGGTGGCCACCCGCAGGCCGACGACCATCTGGTCGAAGCGGCCGTAGCCGGCGCTCGACTGGCCCGAGGAACGGGTCGCGGCGAAGCCGCCGATCGAGGCGTGCTCGAAGGACTGCGGGTAGTGGCCCAGGCAGAGCCCGTGCTCGGCGAGCAGCGCCTCGGCCTCGGGGCCGCGCAGGCCGGGCTCGAGGGTGGCGGTCATCGAGACCTCGTCGACCTCGAGCAGCGCGTCGAGGCGGACCAGGTCGAGCGAGACCAGGCCGGCGAAGCCGTCACGACGCGCGGCCAGGCCACCGGTGACGCAGGTGCCGCCGCCGAAGGGAACGACCGCCAGGTGGTGCTCGACGGCGAGGGCGAGGACGCCCGCGACCTCGTCGTGGCTGCCCGGGCGCACCACCGCGTCGGGGGCGTCGGTCAGGTCGCCGGCGCGGGCGCGCAGCAGGTCGGGGGTCGACTTGCCCCGGGTGCGCAGCCGGCGCGAGGCGTCGTCGACGTGCACGTGGTCGGGCCCGACCACGTCGGCCAGCGCCGCCAGCACGTCGTCGCCGAGGCCCACCGGGGGCAGCTCGACCTCGGCGGCGGCGGGCGTCTCGTGCAGGCCGAAGGCGAGCTCGACGAGCCCGCGGGCGGCCTCGGGGAGCGCGGTCGCGGCGGCCGGGTCGCCCCAGCGCTGCGGGTGCATCTCGCGCGGGTGCGCACCGGTGGACGGGGAGCCGTGGGGAGCAGCGGTGTCGTGGGTCACGTGTTACAGTGTGACATATGACGTCACTGTGTCACAACGATCCGCCGCAGGACCCACGCGACGCCTACCTCGACGCGGCCCGCGAGTGCATCCTCGACGTCGGCTGGCGGCGTACGACGCTCACCGAGGTCGCGCGCCGCGCCGGCGTCTCGCGGATGACGATCTACCGCTCCTGGGCCGACATGCCGACCCTGCTCGGCGACCTGATGACCCGCGAGTGGTCGGGGCTGGTCGCGCGCACCGTCGCCGACGAGGGACCTGGCGACACGGTCGAGCGGATCGTCGACGAGGTCGCACGCACCGTCGACGCGCTGCGCCGCAACGAGCTCTTCGTGCGCATCGTCGAGCTCGACCCCGAGCTGGTGCTGCCCTACCTGCTGCACCGCCGCGGCCGCTCGCAGGAGCTGATCGCCACCCTGCTCACCGACGAGCTGGCCCGCGGCCAGGCCGCCGGCGAGGTGCGCGCCGGCTCGCCGCTGGCGATCGCGCGCGGCCTGGTGCTCGCCGCCCACGGCTTCGTGCTCTCGGCCCACACGATGGTCGACGACGACGTGTCGGCCGCCGACCTCGACGCCGAGCTGCGCCACCTGCTGGCCCGGGCGGTGCGCCCGTGAGCGCCGAGACCCGTCCCGGGACCCGCATCCGCGCCGGCCTGGCCGGGGCACCCGTCGAGGTCGACCTCGTGGTCGTCGGCCTCGGCGTCACCGGCGTGGGCGTCGCCCTCGACGCGGTCACCCGCGGGCTGTCGGTGCTGGCCGTCGACGCCCACGACCTCGCCTTCGGCACCTCGCGCTGGAGCTCGAAGATGGTGCACGGCGGGCTGCGCTACCTGGCCCAGGGACAGGTCGGCGTCGCCCACGAGAGCGCCGTCGAGCGCGGCATCCTGATGCAGACCACCGCGCCCCACCTGACCCGCGCGATGCCGATGCTGATCCCGATCACCTCCGGCACCGCTCCCCTGCAGCGGCTGCTCTCGCGCAGCGGGCTGGCCGCCGGCGACCTGCTGCGCCGCGGCGCGCGCACCAGCGCCGAGACCCTGCCGCGCCCGCGCCGGCTCTCGCGCACCGAGACCCTCGCGATGGCCCCCGGCCTGCGCCCCGCGGGGCTGGTCGGCGGCCTGCTCGGCTGGGACGGCCAGCTCGAGGACGACGCCCGCCTGGTCACCACGATCGCGCGCACCGCCGCGTCGTACGGCGCCCACGTG
The DNA here is from genome assembly GCF_040012395.1 of Nocardioides sp. 31GB23. Taxonomy (NCBI): domain Bacteria; kingdom Bacillati; phylum Actinomycetota; class Actinomycetes; order Propionibacteriales; family Nocardioidaceae; genus Nocardioides; species Nocardioides sp. 31GB23. The sequence goes on from NZ_JBDYKJ010000032.1 coordinate 44,723, forward strand.
CGCACCCGCGCCCGGGTGCTGCGGGCCAGCGGCACCGAGGTGTCGCTGCGCGACGAGACCACTGGCGCCACCACGACGGTGCGGGCCCGTGCGGTCGTCAACGCCGCCGGCGTGTGGGCCGGCGACCTGGCCGACGAGGTGACCCTGCGCCCCAGCCGCGGCACCCACCTGGTGCTGCGCGGCGACCGGCTGCCGGGGCTGCGCACCAGCGTCTTCGCCCCGGTGCCCGGCTCGACCAACCGGTTCGTGATGGTGCTGCCCCAGCCCGACGGCACGATCTACGTCGGGCTGACCGACGAGCCCGCGCCCGGCCCGGTGCCCGACGTGCCCCAGCCCACCGAGCCCGAGATCGGATTCCTGCTCGACGTGGTCGCCGCGACCTTCGCGACCCCCCTGCGCCGCGACGACGTCGTGGGCGCCTACGCCGGGCTGCGGCCGCTGCTCGACGTGACGGCTCCTGACGGGTCCAAGGGGTCCGAGGGGTCCGGCCAGACCGCCGACCTGTCGCGCCGGCACGCGGTGCTGACCGGGCGCTCGGGCATGGTCACGGTGGTGGGCGGCAAGCTCACCACCTACCGGCGGATGGCCCAGGACGCCGTCGACGCCGCGGTCGCGGCGGGCGGGCTGGTCGCCGGGCCGTGCACGACCGCGACCCTGCCGCTGCTCGGCGCCGCGCCGCGCCCGGTGCTCGACGCCCTCGAGGAGCCCGCCCGGCTCGTACGCCGCTTCGGCACCGACGCCGCCCTGGTGCTGGCCACCGCCCGCGAGGTCGCGGCCCGGGCCGGCGAGCCGCTCGCCGACGAGGAGCTGCTGGCCCCCGCAGCCGCGCAGGTGCCGGTGACGCTGGCCGAGCTCGTCTTCGCGGTGACCCACGAGGGCGCGCACGACGTCGACGACCTCCTCGACCGGCGTACGCGGGTGGGACTGGTGACCTCCGACCGGGTGCTCGCCGAGCCGCTCGCCGAGCGGGCCCTCGCGCTGGTGGGGCGAGCGATGAGTTCGTGAGCCTGGCCGGGTCGGACCGGTGAGCGCACACTATGAGGAGCCCACACCCGATGACGGCACCGGCGACGGAGACCCCGCGCATGACCTCTCGCACCACCCCCACCCCGGCACCCAGCACGGCGCAGGCCGAGCTGGGCGACTTCCCGGCCCTGACCCAGCGCTACTCGCGCGAGCTGCTGGCGCACTGCTACCGGATGAGCGGCTCGGTGCACGAGGCCGAGGACCTGGTGCAGGAGACGTTCCTGCGTGCCTGGAAGGCCTCGGCGGCCTTCGAGGGCCGCTCGTCGGTGCGGACCTGGCTCTATCGCATCGCGACGAACGTGTGCCTTTCAAGCTTGGAGGGGCGCCCCCGGCGGCCGCTGCCGACGGGCCTGGGCACCAGCGACCAGCCCGCCGGTGACGCCCTCGAGCAGGACCACGAGATCGCCTGGCTCGAGCCGGTGCCCGACGCCGCGGTGGTGGTCGAGGAGCGCGACTCGATCCGGCTGGCCTTCGTCGCGGCGCTGCAGCACCTGCCCGCGCGACAGCGGGCGGTGCTGATCATGCGCGACGTGCTGCGCTGGAGCGCGGCCGAGGTCGCCGAGGCCCTCGAGACGACGAGCGCGGCGGTCAACTCCGCGCTGCAGCGCGCGCACGCCCAGATGAGCGCACGGGCGCTGACCCAGGACACCGTCGAGCCCGACCTCACCCCCGAGCAGCAGCACCTGCTCGAGCGCTACGTCGACGCGTTCTGGCGCAAGGACGTCGACCAGATCGTCTCCATGCTCACCGCCGAGGCCGTCTGGGAGATGCCGCCCTTCACCAGCTGGTTCCGCGGGCGGGCCAACATCGCCTGGCTGATCGGCAACGAGTGCCCCGGCGGCACCCGCGACATGCCGATGATCGCCACCCGCGCCAACGGCCAGCCCGCGTTCGGGATGTACATGCGCGGCCCGGGCGGCGAGTTCACCCCGTTCCAGCTGCACGTCCTCGACGTGACGGGACCCCCTGACGCACCCGAGATCCGCCAGGTCGACGCCTTCTTCGACCCCCGGCTCTTCACCGCGTTCGGCCTGCCCGCGAGCCTGCCGGCCAACCACGTGCCGCAGGGCACCGACCCCCGTCCCGGCGCTCCGGGATGAGCAGGCGGCTCGACCACGCGGTCGGGCTGCTGGAGCGCTCCCTGGTCGGCACCCGCACGGTGCTGGGCCTGGTCGAGCCCGGCGACCTGGGGCGAGCCACGCCCTGCGCCGCCTGGGACCTGGCGGCCCTGCTGGGCCACGTGGACGACTCGCTGGGGGCCTACCTCGAGGCCAGCCAGGGGGCGCTGCGGCTGGTGCCGGCGCTCCCGCCCGCGGCTGCGGCGTACGACGCCCCGGCCGGGCGGCTGCGGGTGCGGGTCGGCACGCTGCTGGGTGCGTGGGCGGGGGCCGCCGAGCGGGAACTCGACCGCGTCGGGCTCGACGGCCCGGCCGGGCTGGCGGCCGACCTGCTCGTCTCGACCGCGGCGCTCGAGGTCGCGGTGCACGGCTGGGACGTCGCGCGCAGCCTCGGTGCGCCGAGCGCGCAGCAGGAGGCGGCCGCCACGGTGCTGCCGCCCGCCCTGGCCCAGGCGCTCCTGCCGGTGGCGCGCCGCACCGTCGCGGCCGGGCGCACCGAGGGGCTCTTCGCGGGCCCGCTGCCCGCCCGCCCGGGCGACGGGCCGGTCGAGGTGCTGCTCGGGCTGCTGGGCCGACCCGGCCGGCAGCGCTGACGGCGCCGGCAGCACCGGCAGCGCTGACTGGACCGGCCGAGACGTTCCCGGGGAAAAAGCCCCGGGTAAAACTTTACCTTCCTACGCTGCTGCCATGCCGCACACCCGATCGGGGGGCCCGACCACCCGCATCGCCGCCACCACCCCGCTCCAGCACGCCGGGTCACTGCTGCGCGCCGGGCGGGTGCGCGACGCCGCGACGGCGCTCGCCGCCCTCGCTGCCACCACGCCCTCGGGCCACACCGACCAGGCCGGGCTGCTGGCCGCGCGGGCCGAGGTCCTCCTCGGGCGGGGCGACCTCACCACGGCCGCCACGCTCGTCGCGCCGCTGCTGGAGCTGGTCGCGGCTCCGGGGCCCAGCGGCCAGGCCGGCGCCGCCGTCGCCCACCACGCACTCGGCGAGCTGGCGGCGGCCGCCGGCGACGTGGACTCCTCGGTCGAGCACCACGCGCGGGCCGGCGTCCTGGCCCCCGGCGCCGACCCCGAGCAGCTGCCCTGGCGGGCCAACCAGGCCCTGGCGCTGGCCCGGGCGCGCCGCAGCGAGGACGCGGCCCGCCAGGCCCGCGCCCACCTGCGGGTCGGCCGGGCGGTGGGGTCGGCGTACGCCGTCGCCCACGGCCTGCGCGCCCTGGCCACGGTCAGCCCCACCACCGAGGGGGTCGGGCTGCTCGAGGAGGCGCGCGCGGCGCTCGCTCCCATCGACGCCGCGCGGCTGGCCGCCCAGGTCGACACCGACCTGGCGGGGCTGCTGGTGCTCTCGGGCAGCGGGTCGTCGCTGCAGGTGCTGCGGCTGCTGCGCGACGCCGAGACGTACGCCGCCCAGGAGGGCCTGTGGCCGCTGCGCCAGCGGGCCCGGCGCCTGCTCGACCTCGTCGGCGCCGGCACCGAGAGCCGCAGCGAGGCGCTCGCGACGCTGACCCTGGCCGAGCGCCGGGTCGCCGAGCTGGCCGTGCAGGGGCTGAGCAACCGCGAGATCGCCACCGCGCTGGTGGTGACGGTCAAGGCCGTCGAGTGGCACCTGTCGCGGGTCTACCGCAAGGTGCAGATCACCTCGCGCCGCGAGCTCGCCGGCGCGCTCATGAGCTGAGGTCGGTCCAGGTCAGGGTGCGGCCGTGGCCGTGCGTCCAGGCCACGGCGCGCGCGTCGAGACCGAGCACGAAGGACCCGGGCGGCGGGGCCGGCCCGGTGCCGGTGACCGCGGGCAGCACGTCGGGGCCCTCGTTGCTGAGCCAGTGGCAGGCGCCCTCGGCGACCAGTCCGCCCAGCAGCGCCTCGGCCTCGCGGCGAGCTGGCTCGGGCAGGTAGCTCAGCACCGCGCTGTGCTGCACCACCACCCGCCCGTGCGCCGAGGCGCGCTCGACCAGCGCCGGCAGCTCCTCGACCAGGTCGCCGGCCACCAGGTGCGGCGGGTCGCCGCGCGCGACCTCGACCGCGCTCGCCAGCACCCGGCGCCGGTCGTCGTGCTCGGGCCAGACCAGCGTCTCGAGCCACGCCGTCGCGTCGGCGTCGGTCACGTCGAGGGGGTGCAGGTCGACGCCGCCGCGCCAGGCGACGGTGGGCAGGTCCCGCGGCAGGGGGGCCCGGGCGCCGCCGTGGCCGCTGATGCGGCACTCCAGCACCGGTCGGTCGCCGTCGACGCCCACCTCGTGCACGACCCGTCCGTCGGCGGCGCGGTAGCGGTGGCCCCAGCGGTCCGGGTAGAGGCACAGGCCGGCGCTCGCCCCCACCTCGACCAGCGCCAGCGGGCCGGGGCCGAGCGCGGCCAGCGCCGGCAGCAGGGTGGCCATCCGCCCGGCCTCGTTGGTCTGGGTGCGCCGCTCCAGGATCGTGGCCCGGATCGACCCGTCGTCGCCCAGCAGCGCCGCACGCAGGGCGGCGTACGGCGCGGGGGTGGCGACGCCGTGCCACCGCGCGGCCGCGAAGACCAGGTTGGGCTGGCGGCGCGGCGCCGGCAGGGTCTCGAGCCAGGCCCGCACCTCGGCGTCGCCGACCACCCCGAGCGCCCACTCGGTGAAGCACGGCGAGTCGTCGGTGTACCTGGCGAAGTCCTCGTAGACCGCCACCACGTCACCCTCCAGCAGCATGCGCCCCATCATCGCCGACCCGGCCCAGACTTCGCGCTGACCCGGCCCGAACTTCGCCCCGACCCGGCCCGAACCGGCCCGGGTAAAGGCCGGTGCTGCGGGGACCGCCCACGTGGGGGAGGCTGGGCACGTGACGACGTACCTCATCATCGGCGTGCTCGGTCTCCTGCTGCTCCTGGTCTCGCTGGTGGTCGGCGACCTGCTCGACGGTGCGCTCGACGCCCTGGCCGGCGACACGTTCTCGAGCGCGGTGATCGGGGCCTTCCTCTCGGCGCTGGGCTTCGGCGGCGCGCTCGCCGAGGGGCTCGGGGCACCGCTCCTGGTCTCGGCGCCCGCCGGGGTCGCGGCAGGGGTCGGCTTCGGCTGGTTCGCCGCCTGGCTGACCCGGCTGCTGCGCGACGACACCTCGGGCACCTCGCCACGCACCGACGACACCGTCGGCCGCGAGGCCGTCGTGCTCACGGCCATCCCCGCCGACGGCTACGGCACGGTCAAGGTGCTGGTCGGCGGGCACGAGATGCGCCTCAACGCCCGGCTCGACACCGACCACCCGATCCCCGTCGAGCCCGGCACGCGGGTCCACGTCACCAGCACCGTCTCCCCCACCGCCGTCACGGTCGCGCCCACGTGGCGCGAGCTCGGCTGATCCCCGGCACCACCACCCGGCACCACCACCAGGCACCACCTCGCCCCAGTCCTCCCAAGGAGTCCCGTGTGAACACGTCCGTGCTGATCCCCGTCGGCGGATTCGTCGTCCTCTTCGTCCTGCTGGTGCTCCTGGTCACCAGCCGCTACAAGGTCGCCGGGCCCAACGAGGCCTTCATCGTCACCGGCCGCAAGGGCAAGGCCGTGGTCAACCCGGAGACCGGCGAGCTGACCACCGACCTGTCGGGGCAGAAGGTGATCCTCGGCGGCGGCACCTTCGTCATCCCCTTCGTGCAGAAGCTCGGCACCCTCGACCTGTCCTCGCGCCGGATCTCGGTGCAGATCCGCGGCGCTGTCTCCGGCCAGGGCATCAAGCTCAACGTCGAGGGCGTGGCGATCGTCAAGGTGGGCGGCAACGCCGACCAGATCCGCCTGGCCGCCCAGCGCTTCCTCTCGCAGCAGGCCGACGTGGAGTCGTACACCCAGGAGGTGCTCGCCGGTGCGCTGCGCTCGATCGTGGGCGGACTGACCGTCGAGCAGATCATCCGCGACCGGGCCGCCTTCGCCCAGCGGGTGGCCGACGAGTCGGAGAACTCCCTGACCGGCCAGGGCCTGATCCTCGACACCTTCCAGATCCAGGACGTCACCGACGACGGCACCTACCTGGCCGACCTGGGCCGGCCCGAGGCCGCGCGGGTCGCGCAGGAGGCGCGCATCGCCGAGGCGAACGCCCGGCAGGCCGCCGAGCAGGCCCAGATCGCCGCCGAGCAGGAGATCGCGATCTCGCAGCGCGTGCTGGCCCTGAAGCAGTCGGAGATCAAGGCCGAGACCGACGCCGCGTCCGCGCAGGCCGCGGCCGCCGGCCCGCTGGCCCAGGCCGACCGCGACCAGTCGATCCTCACCGAGCAGGAGAAGGTCGCGGTGCGCCAGGCGGCGCTGACCGAGCGCCAGCTCGAGACCGAGGTCCGCAAGCCCGCCGACGCCGAGCGCTACCGCGTCGAGCAGGAGGCCGAGGCCCGCCGCAGCGCCGAGATCGCCGCCGCCGAGGCCCGCAAGGCCTCGACCATCGCCGCCGCCGAGGCCAAGGCCCAGGAGGCCCGCCTCTCCGGTGAGGCCGAGAAGTCGCGGCGCGCGGCGCTCGCCGAGGCCGAGGCGATCGAGGGCGAGCGCCGCGGTGCCGCCGAGCGCGCGCGGCGTACGGCGGAGGCCGACGCGACCCGCGCCGAGGGCGAGGCCCAGGCCGCGGCAACGCTGGCGGTCGGCCAGGCCGAGGCCGAGGCGATGGACCGGCGCGCCGAGGCGTTCGCGCACTACAACGACGCCGCGGTGCTGCAGATGCTGATCGAGGTGCTGCCCAAGGTCGCCAAGGAGGTCGCGGCGCCGATCAGCGCCATCGACCAGCTCACCGTGATCTCGACCGACGGTGCCGGCGCGATGCCCAAGCAGGTCACCGACAACGTCACCCAGACGATGAGCATGCTCAAGGCCACCACCGGTCTCGACCTCGAGGCGCTCATCAAGAGCTCGGTGGGCAAGGCCGCCGCGAGCAGCGGCCTCGAGGCCTCCGGCGCCGACCAGTGACGACCGGCCCGGACCTAAACCCTCTCTCATAAACACATCT
>NZ_JBDYKJ010000033.1:0-49350 GCF_040012395.1 Nocardioides sp. 31GB23
AGGCGCCCTCCCGGCGGGCGGCGGGGGGGGGCGGGGGGGCGCGCCCCGACGGCGGCTGAGGGCGTACGCCGCCGGCTCAGGCCTCGAGCGCCTGCACGGCCTCGTGGATGGCCAGGGTGCGCCGGGCCGACTCGACGTGCAGGTTCTCGACCATCTTGTTCTTGTAGGTCACCACCCCGGTGCCCTGGCCGTCCTCCCACGCCTGGATCAGGCCGCGGGCGTCCTCGACCGCCTCGGCCGAGGGTGCGAACTGCTCGTTGGCCGGCGCGACCTGGCCGGGGTGGATCAGGGTCTTGCCGTCGAAGCCCATCTGGCGGCCCTGGGCGCACTCGGCGAGGAAGCCCTCGGCGTCCTTGACGTCGTTGTAGACGCCGTCGAGGATCTGCACGCCCGCGGCGCGGGCGGCCAGCAGGCTCAGCGACAGCGAGGTCAGCAGCGGCGCGCGGCCCGGCACGTGCTCGGCGTACAGCTCCTTGACCAGGTCGTTGGTGCCCATCACCAGCACCGCGAGGCGGTCGGAGGCGGCCGCGATCTCGCGCACGTTGAAGATCGCCTCGGGGGTCTCGACCATCGCCCAGAGCCGGGTGCGGTCGGGGGCGCCGGCCTTCTCGAGGCTAGCGACGAGCGCGCGCACCTCGTCGGCGCTGTTGACCTTGGGCACCACGACGCCGTCGGGGCCGGCCTGGGCGGCGGCGACGATGTCGTCGTCGTGCCACTCGGTGCCGATGGAGTTGACCCGGATGGCCACGGTGCGTCGGCCGTAGGCGCCGGAGGAGGCGGCCGCGGCCACCTGGTCGCGCGCCGCGGTCTTGGCGTCGGGGGCGACGGAGTCCTCGAGGTCGAGGATCAGTCCGTCACAGGCGATCGACCTGGCCTTCTCGAGCGCACGCTCGTTGGAGCCGGGCATGTAGAGGACGCTGCGCAGCGGGGTCACGTCGGTCATGTCAGGCCTTCTCTCCGGGCTGGTCGCCCAGGGTGATCGCGTCGTACTGCTTCTTGAGGTCGGGGTCGATCGCGGCCAGCTCCTCGGCGAGCTCGACCATCACCAGGCACTGCTTGAGGGAGGCGTCGTCCTCCATCTTGCCGTCGAGCATCACCGCGCCGGTGCCGTCGCCCATCGCGGCGACGACCCGCCGGGCGTGGGTGACGTCCTCGACGCTGGGGCTGAAGACGCGGTTGGCGATCGCGATCTGCTTGGGGTGCAGGCTCCAGGTGCCGACGCAGCCGAGCAGGAAGGCGTTGCGGAACTGGTCCTCGCAGGCCACCACGTCGGCGATGTCGCCGAAGGGGCCGTAGTAGGGGTAGATGCCGTGCATCGCGCAGGCGTCGACCATGCGGGCGATCGTGTAGTGCCACAGGTCCTGCTGGTACGTCGTGCGGGCGGCGTTGACCGCCTCCTCGCCGGAGCCGTCGGGGTCCTGGCGCACCAGGTAGCCGGGGTGGCCCCCGCCGACGCGGGTGGTCTTCATCCGGCGGTCGGCGGCCAGGTCGGCCGGACCCAGCGAGAGGCCCTGCATGCGGGGGCTCGCGCCGCAGATCTCCTCGACGTTGGCCACGCCGCGCGCGGTCTCGAGGATCGCGTGCACCAGGATCGGCTTCTCGAGCCCCGCCTTGGCCTCGAGCTGGGCCAGCAGGCGGTCGACGTAGTGGATGTCCTCGGCGCCCTGCACCTTGGGCACCATGATCACGTCGAGCTTGTGCCCGATCGCCGGCACCAGCGTGGTCAGGTCGTCGAGCACCCACGGGCTGTCGAGCGAGTTGATGCGGGTCCACAGCTGCGTCGGCCCGAAGTCCGTGTCAGTCGCGATCTGCACGAGGCCGTCGCGGGCGGCCTCCTTGTTGTCGGCCTTGACGGCGTCCTCGAGGTTGCCGAGGAGCACGTCGACGGTGCCGACCATCTGCGGGACCTTCGCCGCCATCTTGGCGTTGCTGGGGTCGAAGAAGTGGATCGCCCGGCTGGGGCGGGCCGGGATCTCGCTCGGCGGGGTCGGTGCCCCCACGGCGAGGGGGCGGAAGAAGTCCTTGGCGCTGCGGCTCGAGCTGGGCATGCGCGCGAAAGTAGCAGCGAAGCATTACCCGTGGGTATGACGGATCTGACAGCGGCGGGTGGTCCAGGCGGCCGCACGAGCGTCAGCGGCGGCGCCACCAGGGGCGGCGGGTGGTGGGTGCCGGGGCCTGGGCCTGCACCTGGGCGCGGGCGGCGGCCGCGCGCGCCGTACGCCGCTCGCGCCAGGCGGCGAGGGTGGCCTCGACGTCGCGGGGCATGGTGATCAGCGGCGGCGTGCCGTCGGCGGGGGTGTAGCGGGCGCGGATGACCCGGGCGTTGAAGTCCTCGACCTCGCGGCGGGCCTCGCGCTCGACGGCGAGGGTGTCGAGGTGGGCGTCGAGCTCGGCGTCGTCCTTGCGCAGCTGCAGGCTCGGGGGCAGCACCCCGGTGATCTGCTCGCGCTCGACGAGGCGCTTGACCCACCAGTCGGGGTCGTGCTCGGAGCCGAGGTCCTTGATCGGGCGTCCGCTGCCGGGCAGGTCGTCGAACTCGCCCTTGGCCATCGCCACCCGCACCTGCTGGTCGACCCAGGTGGCCTGGTTGGCGATCCGGGCGGCAGCGATGCTCTCGCCGCTGCGCTTGCGGCGCTCGACCTCGTCGGCGGCCTGGGACTCGTCGGTGGGCCGCGCGGCGTCGGCGCGGCGGCGGGGCTCCTCGGACATGTCGCCACCTCCCTCGCCCCGATGATAGGCAGCCCGCCCGAGGCGGGCGGGTGGTCAGGAGCCGAGGAGCAGCTGCAGGCAGACCAGGCCGAGGAGGCCGAAGGTGATGACCGAGCCGAGGACCACCAGGGTCCAGGCGTCGGTGCGCAGCCGCACCCGCCGGGCGCGGACGACCAGCGCCGCGGAGACGAGGACCGGGACCGCCAGCACGACCGCGACCGCGACCCCCAGCGAGGCCGTCGAGGAGCTCGTGTCGTTCCAGGAGAGGGTGGCCAGCACCAGGCAGCCGACCAGGGCGAGCAGGTCGAGGGCCAGCACGACGCGCGCCAGCCAGATCAGGGCCGAGGGACGTGGCGCGACCGCTCGGGGCGCGAGGTCGGTGGTCATGGGCACATCCTGCTCTCCGGGCTCCGCCGGCGTGGTCGTTGCGGGAGATCGGTCAGAACGGCCACAGCACGGCCAGGGCGCCGAACGCCAGCCACGTCATGCCCGCGGCCGCGACGCAGGCCAGCGCCAGCGAGGCCCTCGGGGCGCGGGGCCGCAGCCAGCGCGCCGCCCACAGCAGCGCCAGCGCCACGAGCGCGGGCGCCGCCAGGAGGATGGCGAAGAGGTACCAGAAGCCGGCGTAGCCGCCCGGGTCGGTGGCGCCGGCCACGCACAGGGCGACCACGCCGACCGTCGCGAGGGCGCTGAGGCCCAGCACGACCCGGGCGGCGATCCGGTACGCCGTGGCGACCCGCGGCGAGGTGGCGACCGCCGCCGTGGCGCCGTACGACGTCGGGGCGGGGCCGGTGGGGGAGCTCATGGGCACAGCCTGCCCCGCGTCGACGGCTCCAGTCGTGAGCCCGCGTACCCAGATCGGTGCTCAGGGCACCGGCACGGCCTCGACCGGCGTCTCGGGAACGTCCTCGAAGGTGCGCGGCATCATCAGCAGCACCGCGGCCGCGACGACCGCCGAGACCGAGCAGATGGCCCACACGGTGAGGTAGCCCGACAGCGGGGCCTGGCCGGCGCCCGGCTCGTCGAGGGAGCCGGTGGAGGCCAGGGCGATCGCGAAGACCGAGCTGGCGAAGGCACCGCCCACGGTCTTGGTCGCGTTGGTCATCCCCGTCGCGAAGCCGGTGCGGTCGGGCGGCGCGGCGGCCGCCGCGGTCGCCGGCAGCGCCGCGACCAGGGCCCCGGAGCCGACGCCCGCGATCGCCATGTTCACCAAGGTCTGGGTGGTGGAGTCGTGCAGCGGCAGGAAGAGCCCGTAGCCCAGGGCGACCAGCAGCGCCCCGGCCACCAGCGCGCCGCGGGGGCCGAGCAGGCGGGCGCTCAGCGGCAGCGTGAAGGCGCCGACCGCGAGGAAGACGACGTACACGCCGACCAGGGTGGAGACGAACGCGGCGTCGGCGCCGAGGCCGTAGCCGACGACGTCGGGGTCGGTGCGGGCGAAGGTCGAGAGCGGGATCTGCGCGCCGAGCACCGAGATGCCGAAGAGGAACGCCGTCAGCTGCACGGGCCACTGGCCGCGGGTGGCGAGCAGCCGCACGTCGATCATCGGGTCCGCGCGGGCGGCCTCGACGCGGTGGAAGGGGACCAGCACGGCCAGGCCGGCGGCGACCAGCAGCCACGGCAGCACGCTGGCCGGGCCCTGCAGGCGCACCGCGATCAGCCCGCCCATCACCAGCAGCAGCGCGGCGGTGACCAGCCCGAGGCCGGGCCAGTCGAAGCCGCCGGTGGCCTCGCCGGGGGTGTCGTCGATGCCGACCCAGATGATCAGCAGGCAGGCGGTGACCACCACGGCCGGCAGCGACAGGAGCACCGTCATCGAGGTGCGCTCCACGAGCATCCCCGAGGTGAGCGCGCCGATGATCACGGCCAGCTCGAGGGCGCCGACCAGCACCGCGGCCGAGCGGCGGGTCAGCACGCCCTGGCGCCCCGAGCCGGCGGTGCGGCGGTAGATGATCGCGACCTCGAGCGGCAGCCAGACGACGTAGAAGCCCTGCAGCGCCCAGGCGACCAGGAAGGTCTCGAAGGACGGCGCGAAGGCGACGCCCCACGAGGCGAGCGCGGTGACCGCGGTCGAGACCAGCAGCACCAACTTGTGGCCCACCAGGTCGCCGAGGCGGGCCAGCGGCGGCACGCACAGCGCCGAGACGAGCAGCTGGGCCGCCTCGAACCAGTTGACGTCGGCGTCCTGGATGCCCAGGTGGTCGGCGATGTCGCTGAAGATCGGGGTGTAGTAGCCCTGCAGCACGCCGCTGGCCAGCTCGACGACGACCAGGAAGCCGACGATCGTGGCCAGACCACGGACGGCGGGGGGCAGGGAGCGGTTCACGAGAGCCTCTCGATGAGTCGGCGGTACCAGTCGACGCCGTCGAGGAATGCCTCGACCCCGATGTGCTCGTCGTAGGAGTGGATGGACTCGCGCTGGGCCTTGGTCATCCGGAACGGCGCGAAGCGGTAGACCCGCTCGCAGATCGCGGTGAAGTGGCGCGAGTCGGTGGCGGCCATCATCACGTACGGCGCCGGCACGGCGTCGGGGAAGACCTCGGTGATGGTCTCCTCGAGCAGGGCGAAGGCCTCGTCGACCGTGGCGTGACCGCCGCGCCCGTCGACGGTGGAGTACGGCGAGACCGGGCTGGCCTCGCCGCTCTCGAGCACGTCGACCTCGACGCCCTTGCCGACGGTGCGCCGCACGTGGGCCAGCACCTCCTCGACGGTGTCGCCGACCATCAGCCGCAGGTTGACCCCGGCCTTGGCGGTGCCGGCGATGACGTTGAGGGCGGGGGAGCCCGACAGCGTGGTGACCGCGGCGGTGGTGCGCGCCATCGCCGCCGTCTCGGGCCCGGCGGCCAGCAGCACCCGCGTCAGCGCGGGGCGCAGCCGCTCGGCGTTGGCCATCAGCGGGCGCAGCGGCAGCGGCGCGTGCGGCGCCAGGCGGCGGAACAGCTCGATCGTGGGTGCGGGCAGGCTCGCCGGCAGCGGCGCCTTCTCCAGCCGGGTGATGGCGCGCGCGATCCGCGCGGTCGGGCCGTTGCGGGCCGGGGTCGAGGCGTGCCCGCCGCGGCCCTCGGCGCGCAGCTCGACCGACGTGGTGCCCTTCTCGGTCACCCCGATGACGCCGATCGGCGCACCGACGCCGGGGAAGGCCTCCGAGGCGATCGCGCCGCCCTCGTCGAGCACGAACCACGGGCGTACGCCGCGCCGGCGCAGCTCGTCGACCGCGAGCGGAGCGGCGTGGCCGAAGACCTCCTCGTCGCACCCGAACGAGAGCCACACGTCCTGGGCCGGGGTGTGCCCGGCCTCGAGCAGGGTCTCGACGGCCTCGCAGACGCCGACCAGGCAGCCCTTGTCGTCGAGGGTGCCGCGGCCCCAGATGCTGCCGTCGGCGATCGCGCCGCTGAAGGGCGGGTGCTGCCACTCGCCCTCGACGGGCACCACGTCGAGGTGGGCCATCAGGACCACCGGCCGCGCGTCGTCGGCGCCGCGCCAGTGCAGCAGCAGGCCGTGGGTGTGCACCCGGGTCAGGTCCAGGTGCTGGTGGAGCAGCGGGAACTGCCGCTCGAGCTCGGCGAGGAAGTCGTCGAAGGCGGCGGTGTCGACCAGGGCGGGGTCGCGGTGGCTCACCGTCGGGATCCGCACGAGCGCCTGCAGCTTGCCCACCGCGCGCGAGTGCTCCGCGCCCTCCCTCAAGGTCACGGGCGCAGGCTACGCGTCCGGGCGGGCCCGCCGGGGCGGAACGTCAGGTCTCGCATCCGAGACAGCAGGGGCGGTGCGGGTCGTTGACCCGCGGGGCCGCGCTGGCTGGACTGGGGGCGTGCCCCCCACCCCATCTCTCCCGGCCGGGTCAGGCCCAGCCGCCCCGGTGCACGACCTCGTCCACGGGTCGGCGCCGGCGGGTCGCGGGCGAGCCCTTCGCGCCGGTGCGCTCGGCGCGGTGGCCGATCGTGATCACCCCGACCGGGTCGACGTCGTCGGGCACCGTGAACTCCTCACGGACCTCGGGCTCCCGGTGCGGCGGCAGCCCGAAGAAGCACGCCCCCAGGCCCTCGTCGACCGCGGTCTGCAGGATCAGCAGGCTGGCCATCGCCGCGTCCATGTGCCAGTAGGGCACCGTCCACGGGTCGCCGGCGGGCGCGCCGTTGCGCCGGCGGGTGCCGTCCTTGTCGGGCTCGGCGTAGCGCTCGAGGTAGGCCGCGCGGCTGCTGCACGGCACGACCACCACCGGCGCGCGCATCATCCCCGCCAGCCAGCGGTCCGGCTCGTCGACGTCGTCGGAGGTCGCGCGCCAGAAGCGGCGCACGTCGTCGGGGGTGTCGAGCACCAGGAACGACCAGCCCTGGCTGAAGCCGGCGCTGGGCGCGCGGGTGGCGTTGTCGAGCATCCGGTCGACCTGCTCGCGCGCGACCGGCCGGTCGGCGTAGTCGCGGACCATGCGGCGGCGGCGTACGACGTCCTGGAACTCCATGGGGTCGAGTATGGCGACCGGTCGGGGCACGAGCAGCGCGAGGCGAGAGGCGGGTGGCCCGGTGGCCGATGACTTCGAGGCGATGTGGGGCACGCTGGCGCCGGTGGGCCGCTCGGCCGCCAGCGGTGGCTACTTCCGCCAGCCGTGGGCGAGCGCCGAGGGCGAGCTGCGCTCCTGGTTCGTCGAGGCCTGCGCCCAACGCGGGCTGCGCGTCGTGGGCGACGGCCTGGGCAACCTCGTCGGCTGGTGGGGCGAGGAGCACGCGACCCGCCCCGACGAGCGCCTGCTCACCGGCTCGCACCTCGACTCCGTGCTCGACGGCGGGGCGTACGACGGCCCCCTCGGCGTCGTCTCCGCGCTCGCGGCGATCGACCGGCTGCGCGAGCGCGGCGTCGTGCCGGCCCGCCCGGTCGGGGTCTCGGTCTTCGTCGAGGAGGAGGGCTCGCGCTTCGGGCTGGCCTGCCTGGGCTCGCGGCTCCTGACCGGATCGACGTCGTGGGAGCGGGCCCGCGAGCTGCGCGACCGCGACGGCGTGGCGCTGCCCGACGCCCTCGAGGCCGCCGGCCTGCCCGGGCCGGGGCCCGCCGACCCCGACCTGCTCGCCGGGGTGACCACCTTCGTCGAGCTGCACGTCGAGCAGGGCCGGGCCCTGGTCGACCTGGGCCGGGCCATCGGGGTGGCCAGCGGGATCTGGCCGCACGGGCGCTACCGCTTCGAGCTGACCGGCACCGCCGACCACGCCGGCACCACCCGGATGCAGGACCGCGCCGACCCGATGCTGACCTACGCGGCGACCGCGCTGGCCGCCGACGAGCAGGCCCGCCTGCGCGGCTCGCGCGCCACCTTCGGCCGGGTCGAGGTCGTGCCCAACGGCACCAACGCGGTGCCCTCGCGGGTCACCGCCTGGCTCGACGCCCGGGCCGAGTCGGAGGACGCCGTGAGCGACCTGGTCGCCGCCCTGGAGCAGGCCGCGACCCGGCGCGCCGAGACCGACGGCACCACCGTGCGGGTGGTCGCCGAGTCGGTCTCGGGCCTCGTGCTCTTCGACCCCGACCTCGCCCGCCGCGTCGCCGCCGACCACTCCGGGGCCGACTGGCCGGTGCTGCCCACCCAGGCCGGCCACGACGCCGGCGTGCTGTCGGCCGCCGGCATCCCGACCGTGATGCTCTTCGTGCGCAATCCCACCGGCGTCTCCCACTCCCCGGCCGAGCACGCCGAGCTGCCCGACTGCCTGGCCGGCGTCGACGCGCTGGCCGACACCCTCGAGCGGCTGTGCACGTGACGGGGCCGATGAGTGGGCACGTGACGGCGTACCTGCTCGAGCGGGCGTGGGTCGCGGGCCGGGTGCAGGACGACGTGCTGGTCGAGGTCGAGGGCGGCCGGTTCACCCGGGTCGAGCCCGCCGCCGATGGCGTGCCGGGGGTCGAGCGGGTCCCCGGCCTGACCCTCCCCGGCCTGGCGGACAACCACAGCCACGCCTTCCACCGGGCGCTGCGCGGGCGCACCCAGCGCGGCGGCGGCACGTTCTGGACCTGGCGCGAGCAGATGTACGACCTGGCGCAGCGGCTCGACCCCGACGACTACCTGCAGCTGGCGACGGCGCTCTACCGCGAGATGGCTGCGGTGGGGATCACGACGGTGGGGGAGTTCCACTACCTGCACCACGCGCCCGGCGGGCGCGCCTACGCCGAGCCCAACGAGACCGGGCTGGTGCTGGTCGAGGCGGCGCGGCGAGCGGGGATCCGGATCACCCTGCTCGACACCTGCTACCTCTCCTCGGGCTTCGGCGCGCCGGTCGAGGGTGCGCAGCTGCGCTACAGCGACGGCGACGCGGAGCGGTGGGCGCAGCGCGTCGAGGCGCTCGACGCGGCGGTGGCCGGTGCCGACCACGTCGTCGTCGGGGCGGCGGTGCACTCGGTGCGTGCGGTGCCGCGCGAGCAGCTGGCGACCGTGGTCGAGGCGGCCCGGGGGCGCCCGCTGCACGTGCACCTCAGCGAGCAGCGCGCCGAGAACGACGCCTGCCGCGCGGCGTACGGCGCCTCGCCCACGCAGGTGCTCGCCGACGCCGGGGTGCTCGGCCCGCTGACCAGCGCCGTGCACGCGACCCACCTCGACGACGCCGACGTGCTGGCCCTCGGCGCCAGCCGCACGCACGCCTGCTTCTGCCCCACCACCGAGCGCGACCTCGGCGACGGCGTGGGCCCGAGCCGGGCGCTGCACGAGGCCGGCAGCGCGCTGACCCTCGGCTCCGACAGCCACGCCGTGGTCGACCTGCTCGAGGAGATGCGTGCCGTCGAGCTCGACGAGCGGCTCGTCGCCGAGAGCCGGGGCCACTGGGCCGCCGCCGAGCTGCTCGAGGCGGGGCTGCGCCACGACGCGCTGGGCTTCGCCGACGCCGGCCGGATCGCCGTCGGGGCCCGCGCCGACCTGGTCACGCTCGACACCAGCAGCCCCCGCACCGCCGGCACCGGCGCCGACGAGCACACGGCCGTCTTCGCCGCGACCGGCGCCGACGTCACCCGCGTGGTCGCCGACGGCCGGCTCGTGCACACCCGTGACCGGGCCCCCGACGTGGGGCGCGACCTCGCCGCCGCCATCGACCGTCTGTGGAAGGACGCCTGATGACCTCCCTGCTGCTCACCGGCATCGCCGAGCTGGCCACCAACGACCCGGCCCGCACCACCGCGGCCGACCCGCTCGGCCTGGTGCCCGCGGCGGCCGTCGTCGTCGAGGGCGGCCGCGTCGCCTGGGTCGGGGCGGCCGCCGCCGCGCCGGCCGCCGACGCCGCGGTCGACCTGGGCGGGCGCGCGGTGCTGCCCGGCTTCGTCGACAGCCACAGCCACCTCGTCTTCGCCGGCGACCGGTCGGCGGAGTTCGCGGCCCGGATGGCCGGCGAGAGCTACTCCGCCGGCGGCATCCGCACCACCGTGGCCGCCACGCGCGCCGCCACCGACGAGCACCTGCTGGCCCACGCCGCCGGGCTGGTCGCCGAGATGCGGCGCCAGGGCACCACCACCGTCGAGATCAAGAGCGGCTACGGCCTGAGCGTGCACGACGAGGCGCGCTCGCTCGCGGTCGCCCGCGAGCTCACCGACGAGACGACCTTCCTCGGCGCCCACGTGGTGCCGCCCGAGCACGCGGACGACCCGGCGGCGTACGTCGACCTGGTCACCGGCCCGATGCTCGAGGCGGCGGCGCCGCACGCCCGCTGGATCGACGCCTTCTGCGAGCGGGGCGCCTTCGACGCCGACCAGGCGCGCGCGGTGCTGGCGGCGGGCGCGGCCGCAGGCCTGCGCGGGCGGCTGCACGCCAACCAGCTCGGCCCCGGCCCGGGCGTGCAGCTGGCCTGCGAGCTCGGGCTGGTCGCCGTCGACCACTGCACCCACCTCGACGACGCCGACGTCGACGCGCTGCGCGACAGCGGCACCATCGCGACCCTGCTGCCCGGGGTGGAGTTCTCGACGCGCCAGCCCTACCCCGATGCGCGCCGGCTGCTCGACGCCGGCGTCGAGGTGGCGCTGGCCTCCGACTGCAACCCCGGCTCGTGCTTCACCAGCTCGATCCCGTTCTGCGTCGCGCTGGCGGTGCGCGAGATGGGGATGACGCCCGCCGAGGCGGTGCGCGCGGTCACGCTCGGCGGCGCCCGGGCCCTCGACCGCGACGACGTCGGCGCGCTGGTGCCCGGCCGGCGCGCCGACCTGGTCGTGCTCGACGCCCCCAGCCACGTGCACCTGGCCTACCGGCCCGGGGTGCCGCTGGTGCGCGCGGTCTACCGCGGCGGCGTCGCGCTGCCGTAGCCGAACGGGCACAACGCCCGTGTCCGGCCGTCCGGACCCCGGCGCTCCGCGGGAGCGCGCGGCGCCAAGGGTCGTTGTGCCCGTTCGACTACGACCTGCTTGCTGACGAGGCGCCACGGTCGCGCCCCGCGCACGAGGGACGCGCCCGGTCAGTAGCCCCGCGGCTTGCCGTCGCGCACCAGCCACTCGCGGAACAGCCCGCTCAGCTCCTCGCCCGAGACCCGCTCGGAGAGGCGCACCAGGTCGCGGGTGCGCACGTTGGCGTCGTCGTGGCGGCGCACCCAGGCGCGCAGGATCGCGAAGAAGTCGTCGTCGCCGACCCGCTGGCGCAGCGCGTGCAGGGTCATCGCGCCGCGCAGGTAGACCGGCTCCCCGAAGAGGTCGGCGCTGTCGGTGAACCGGGTCGGGGCGGGGCTCCAGAGGTCGTCGGAGGCCGGGCGCGCGTAGAGCGCGTCGAAGCGCTGCCCGGGGCGGGGGCCGCCGTGCTCGGCGGCGTAGAGCCACTCGGCGTACACCGCGAAGCCCTCGGCGAGCCAGATGTCGTGCCAGTCGGTGAGGGTCACGGCGTTGCCGACCCACTGGTGGGCGACCTCGTGGACCACCGTCGAGGTGGTTGCCGCGCCCGGCGGGTAGAAGGCGCGGGTCTGGGTCTCGAGCGCGTAGCCCACGCGGGCGTCGTCGACGACCAGGCCGGCCGAGGTGAAGGGGTAGGGCCCGAAGAGCCGCTCGTTGAAGGCGATGATCTCGGGCAGCGCCGCGCGGGCCTCGGCCGCCGACCCGGTGGTGGGATCGGTGAAGGACCAGATGGGGATGGTGCGCCCGTCGAGCGAGGTCGTCGTCGACTCGTGCACGTCGAACTGCCCGATCGCGACCATCGCCAGGTAGGTGGCCATCGGGTCGCGCGCGTCCCAGCGCCAGGTCGTCGAGGTGGCGCTCTCGTCGCGCCCGACGAGGTCGCCGTTGGCGGCCACCTCGTAGCCGGTCGGCACCGTGATCGCGTAGCGGAAGCGGGCCTTGTCGCCGGGGGTGTTGTTGGAGGGCAGCCAGGTCATCGCGCCCACCGGCTCGCCCAGGGCCACCGCCCCGTCGGAGGTGCGCACCCAGCCCTCGGTGCTCCCGTCGGCGTCGGTGTGCTCGGGCGGCTCGCCCCGCCACGACACCGCGACGGTGAACCGGCCCCGGCGCACCGGCTCGGCGGGGGTGACGACCAGCTCGTGCGCGCCCGTGCGCCGGTGCCGTGCCGCGACGCCGTCGACGAGCACCTCGGTGACGCGCGGCCCCGAGAAGTCGAGGTGGAAGGAGTCGAGGGTCCGTGCGGCGCGCGCCCGCACCAGCACCCGCGCCGTGGCCCGGTTGGTCAGCGGCTGGTAGTCCATCGCCACGTCGTAGACCCGCACCTGGTAGCCGCTGTTGCCCTGGTCGGGGAAGAGCGTGTCGCCGGCGGGCCGCGCCCCGGCCGGTGCGGCCGGCAGCAGCGCCACGGCCGTCCCGAGTGCGAGGGCGAGCGACGAGGCCAGGCGCGCGCGCCGGCGCGGGGAGGTGGGCACGGGCGAAGCGTACGGCCGGGCGGGCGAGCAGGGGGGTCGCACGATTCTGTTGACGCGTGTCAACTCACCGCCCTAACGTGGCCCGCGTCACACCGGCCGGTCAGTCCGGCCGGCACCGCTCCTAGCCCGGGAGGCCCCGTGCCCGCATCCACCCTGCCGACCACCGCCGTCATCGGCGCCGGCATCAGCGGGCTGACCGCCGGCAAGATGCTCGGCGACTACGGGGTGCCCTACACCTGCTACGAGAGCTCCGACCGGATCGGCGGCAACTGGGCCTTCGGCAACCCCAACGGGCACAGCAGCGCCTACCGCTCGCTGCACATCGACACCTCCAAGCACCGGCTGTCCTTCAAGGACTTCCCGATGCCCGAGGACTACCCCGACTTCCCGCACCACACGCAGGTCAAGGCCTACCTCGACTCCTACGCCGAGGCGTTCGGCCTGCTGGACCCGATCGAGTTCCGCAACGGCGTCGAGCACGCCGACCCCGCCCCCGGCGGCGGGTGGGACCTGCGCCTGCAGTCGGGCGAGGAGCGCCACGTCGACCTGCTGGTGGTGGCCAACGGCCACCACTGGGATCCACGGATGGCCGACTTCCCCGGCGAGTTCACCGGCACCGAGATCCACTCCCACCACTACGTCGACCCGCGCGACCCGCTCGACTTCACCGGCAAGCGCATCCTCGTGGTCGGCCTGGGCAACAGCGCCGCCGACATCACCGTCGAGCTCTCCAGCCGCAGCCTGCAGAACGAGGTCACCCTCTCCACCCGCTCCAGCGCCTGGATCGTGCCGAAGTACACCGGCGGGCTGCCGGCCGACAAGTACTACGTGACCACGCCGTACCTGCCGCTGTCGTGGCAGCGCAAGGTGCTGCAGAAGATGCAGTTCATGGCCGGGTCCAACCCCGAGCTCTACGGGCTGCCCAAGCCCGACCACAAGTTCTTCGAGGCGCACCCGACCCAGTCGGTCGAGCTGCCGCTGCGGCTGGGCTCCGGCGACGTCACCCCCAGGCCCGACGTCTCGCGCCTCGACGGCTCGACCGTGCACTTCGAGGACGGCACGTCGGGGGAGTTCGACGTCATCGTCTACGCCACCGGCTACAACATCACCTTCCCGTTCTTCGACCCCGACGTGGTCAGCGCCCCCGGCAACCAGATCCGCCTCTTCAAGCGGATGTTCCTGCCCGGTCGCGACGACCTGGTCTTCATGGGTCTCGCGCAGTCCACGCCGACGCTGTTCCCCTTCGTGGAGTGCCAGGCCCGCCTGCTCGGCGCGTACGCCGTGGGCCGCTACCGGCTGCCCGACGTCGCCACGATGGAGCAGGTCATCGACGCCGACCAGCAGAAGTACACCGGCCACGTGCTCGACCGGCCCCGCCACACCCAGCAGCTCGACTACTTCATCTACGAGCACGACATGCGCACCAAGGAGATCCCGGCGGGCCTGCGGCGCGCCGAGCGTCTCGGCGGCGGCGTGCTCGCGGGAGCCCGGTGAACGCCCTGGACACCGCGACCCCGCGCGGCGACCAGCGGCGTACGGCGCTGCTCGGGGCCCTCGACGCGCTGCTGCAGGACTCCACGCTCGAGGCCATCAACATCTCGGAGATCTCGCGGCGCGCCGGGGTGACCCGCTCGGCGTTCTACTTCTACTTCGAGAACAAGGCCGCCGCGGTCGCGGCGCTGATGGAGCAGATGTACGACGACACGGCGGCCGCCGCGGCGCACCTCACCGGCGAGGGCACCCCCCAGGAGCGGATCGAGGCCACCATCCGGGGCCTCTTCGCCAGCTGGGACCGCCACGAGCACCTGTGCCGCGCGACCCTGGAGGCCCGCGCCTCCAGCCCGGCGGTGCGCGAGCTGTGGGACGCCGACCGCGAGTCGTTCGTGCCCGTGGTCGCCGCGATGATCGAGGCGGAGCGGGCCGCCGGCCGCGCGCCCGGCGGCGTACCGGCCCCGACCCTGGCCAGCGTGCTGCTCGAGCTCAACGACCGGATGCTCGAGCGGGTGGCCCTGGGCGGGCCGCTGGGGCGCGAGGAGCTGGTCGAGGGCGTGGTCGCGGTGTGGCTGCGCTCCATCTACGGAAGGACGTCATGACCGACACGACCCTGAGCCCCGAGGCCGCCGCGCGTGCGGCCGGCCACCGCGAGGTGCGCTTCCGCTCGGGCGGCGACGAGTGCGTGGCCACCCACGTCGTGGCCGCCCACGACGACCTGGCCGGCCCCGCCGGGCGCCCGGTGGTGGTGATGGCCCACGGCCTCGCCGGCACCGTCGACTCGGGCCTGCTGCCCTTCGCCGACGGCCTGGCCGCGGCCGGGCTCGACGTGCTGGCCTTCGACTACCGCGGCTTCGGGCTCTCGGGCGGGTCGACGCGCCAGCGGGTGTCGGTGACCGGCCAGCTCGAGGACTTCGCGGCGGCCTGCCGGGCGGCGGCCGCGCTGCCCGGGGTCGACCCCGCCCGCCTGGTGCTGTGGGGGGTCTCGCTCGCCGGCGGGCACGTGCTGAGCGTGGCCGCCGGGCGCGACGACGTGGCCGCGGTGGTCTCCCTGACCCCGCTGGTCGACGGCGCCGCGGCCGGCCGGCTGGCGCTGCGCCACCACTCGCCGCTGACCCTGGCCCGCTCCACCGTCGACGGGGTGCGCTCGCGGGCCCTGGGCTCCCGGCGCGGCCCGGTGATGGTGCCGGTCGTCGCCGACCCCGGTCAGCAGGGCGCGCTGACGCTGCCGGGCTGCAAGGACGACTACCTGGCCCTGGCCGGCCCGTCGTGGCGCAACGAGGTCGATGCCGCCGTGGCCCTCGAGCTCGGCAGCCACCGCCCGGTCAAGCAGGCCAAGCAGGTCGGCTGCCCGCTGCTGGTGCAGATCGCCGACTTCGACCGGCTGGCGCCGCCGCACGCCGCGGCCAAGGCGGCGGTCAAGGGGCGGGCGGAGGTTCGGCACTACCCGGGCGACCACTTCGACGTCTGGCCGGGCAAGGACTTCTTCGCCCCCGCGCTCGCCCACCAGGTGCACTTCCTGACCCGCCACCTGGCGCCGGAGGCGTCCACGGAGCGGGCCGACGACCGCTGACCCTCGACATGCCGGGGGTACGTACTCCTAGTATGTGACATGGCCACCACTCAGAACGCCCTGCTCGACCAGCTCCCCGAGACCGGGGGGCTCACCGAGGAGCGCTTCAAGAAGATGAGCGGTGCGTCGGTCGGCGACGGCCGCGCCCCACGGGTGGCTCCGCAGGGCCTGCCGCCCGGCCCGCGGTGGCCGGTGCTGGTGCAGAGCGCGGCGCTGATGCGCTTCCGGCACTGGTTCCACCCCTACCTGCACCGCACCTACGGCGACGTCTTCACCGTCCGGCTGGTCCCGGGCGGCCAGCCGCTGGTCTTCTTCACCCGCCCCGAGCACGCCAAGGAGATCTTCGCCGCCGACCCGGAGTTCTTCCACGCCGGCAAGGGCAACGCCATCCTGGGCCCGATCATGGGGGAGCACTCGCTGCTGCTGCAGGACGGCGACGACCACAAGCGGGCCCGCAAGCTGCTGATGCCCGCCTTCAACGGCGCCGCGCTGCGCGAGTACCGCTCGCTGGTCACCGACCTGGCCGCCGACGAGGCCGCGCACTGGCCCGACGGGGTCGTGCTGCGCTCGCTGGACCGGATGAACGTGCTGACCCTCGAGGTCATCCTGCGCGTGGTCTTCGGCGTCACCGACGAGGAGCGGCTGGCCGCGATGCGCCCGCGCGTCAACGCCACCGTCGACATCAGTCCCGCTGTGCTGCTGGGCTGGGGCTACCCGCGGCTGCAGCGGTTCGGGCCCTGGCGGCGCACGGTGCAGAACCAGGCCGAGCTCGACCGGCTGATCTACGCCGAGATCCGCGAGCGGCGCGCCGCCCCCGACCTCGCGGAGCGCAGCGACGTGCTCTCGCGGCTGATCCGCCACGGCGGCGCCGAGGAGGGCGAGGGCCTCGGCGGGCTCAGCGACACCGAGCTGCGCGACCAGCTGATCACCCTGCTGCTCGCGGGGCACGAGACGACCGCGACCTCCCTGGCCTGGGCGCTCTACGAGCTCGGCCGCGACCCCGAGCTGCTGCGCCGCTCGCAGGCCGCCGCCGACGGCGACGGCGCCGAGGACGACGCCTGGCTCGAGGCGGTGATGAAGGAGTCGATGCGCCTGCACCCGGTGATCCCGATGGTGGTGCGCACGCTGATGCGCCCGGCCACCATCGGCGGGGTCGACCTGCCCCGCGGCGTCACCGTCGGGCCCTCGATCATCGTGGCCCACCAGAAGTCGGAGAACCACCCCGACCCCGAGGTCTTCCGCCCCGAGCGGTTCCTGGGCCAGAACCCGCCGACCAACACCTGGATCCCGTTCGGCGGCGGCGTACGCCGCTGCATCGGCGCGGGCTTCGCGCAGATGGAGGGCGTCGCGGTGCTGCGCGAGGTGCTGCGGGTCCACGACGTGGCCACCCCCACCGGCGACGTGCCGAAGGTCCGCAACATCACCTCGGTGCCCCGCGGCGGCGCCCGCATCCGCGTCACCCGCCGCTGACCCGGCCCATATCTCGCGCTGACCCGGCGCAGATGTCGCACTGACCCGGCGCAAAATGACTCGCCGCCGGGCCGCCGCGCTGGCAGCCTGGGCTGTCGTGACCGAGCATGACCTGGGGTGAGCGGCTGCGGGCGCTGCGCATCGACCTGACCCCGCTGCGCACCTCGCGCGACTTCCGGCTGCTCTTCGTGGCCGGCACCGTCTTCTACCTCGGCGCGATGGTCACCTACGTCGCGATCCCCTTCCAGGTCTACACCGAGACCGGCTCCAACCTCGCGGTCGGCCTGGTCGGCCTCGTCGAGCTGGTGCCCCTGGTCGTCTTCGGCCTGTACGGCGGCGCGCTGGCCGACCACGTCGACCGCAGGCGGCTGCTGGTGGCCACCGGCGTGGCCCAGGCGGTGGCCACGGCGGTGCTGGCCGCCAACGCGTTCGGGGCCTTCGGGCCCGACCCGCAGCTGTGGCTGGTCTTCGCGCTGGCCGCGGTGCTGGCCTCGACCTCCTCGATGCAGCGGCCCTCCCGCGAGGCGCTGATGCCGCGCACGGTGCGCCACGACGAGATCCCCGCCGCGCAGGCGCTGACCAGCCTGGGCATGGAGATCGGGGTGCTCGTGGGGCCCGCGGTGGGCGGCCTGCTGATCGCCTTCGTCGGGCTGGGCTGGTGCTTCGTGGTCGACGTGGTCGGGCTGGGGGTGGCCACGCTGATGTACCTGGCGATGGGCCCGCACCCGCACCGCGAGGAGACCACCCCGCCGAGCCTGGCCGGCATCGCGACGGGCTTCCGCTACGCGCTGGGTCGCCGCGACCTGCTCGGCACCTACCTCGTCGACGTCGCGGCGATGCTGCTGGCGATGCCGGTGGTGCTCTTCCCGGCGCTGGCCGAGACCGTCTTCGGGCGCCCCGAGCTGATCGGGCTGCTCTACTCCGCCGAGACCGTCGGGGCCCTGGTGGCGACCGCCCTGTCGGGGTGGACCGCGCGGGTGCACCACCACGGGCGGGTGATCGTGCTGGCGGCAGCGGCGTACGGCGTGTGCATCGCGCTCGCCGGGCTGATGCCGACCTTCTGGCTGGTCGCCGGCTTCTTCGCGCTCGCCGGTGCCGCCGACATGGTCTCCGGGGTCTTCCGCGGGATCGTGTGGAGCCAGACGATCCCCGAGGGGATGCGCGGGCGCCTGGCCGGGATCGAGATGCTCTCCTACTCGGTGGGACCGCTGGGCGGGCAGGTGCGCGCCGGCGTCACCGCCGACCTGTGGTCGGTGCGCGGCTCGATCACCAGCGGCGGGGTGGCCTGCGTCGTCGGGGTCGGCGCGACCGCGCTGTGGTTGCGCGACTTCTGGTCCTACGACGCCCGCACCGACGAGCACGCCGTGGCCGAGCGGGCGGTGCGCGCCGCCCGCGGCGAGGAGTGATCTCGTGGCAGGCTTGGCCGCCATGAGCGGCTACTACTCCTGCATGGCCTGCGGCCACGAGTTCGACCCCATCGCCACCCGCTGGTTCTGCCCGCACTGCAAGTTCAAGGCGAACTGCTGCGAGGGCGAGCCGCTGGGCTGAGGGGTCTCGAGACGGGACTTCGTCCCTCCTCGACCACCGTCAGCGGGCGAAGGCGTCGCGCACGCGGGCCTCGGAGAGCCCGTAGTCCTTGAGCGAGTACTGGTGGCTGGGGCGGGCGTGGCCCGAGCGGGCCTCGGCGTCGATGAGGCGCACCTGCTCCTCGGCCTCGGCCGACAGGCTCAGGCCGAAGGCGGCGTAGACGCCCCGGACGGTGCCGACCGGGTCGCCCTGCAGGTCGGCGAAGTCGACGTCGACGAACTGCGCCTGGTCGTAGCGGGGACGGGCGTCGTGGAAGGCGTGGTAGGCCCGCGACCACAGGTCGAGCTGGGTGTGGCCGATCACGCCGCCCACGAAGGTCTCCGAGTGCCCGGCGGTGGTGGCGGCCGACAGCGAGCACGACGAGGCGATGCACGAGACCGGGTCGCGGTGCGTGGAGACCACGAGGGCGTCGGGGTAGACGCTCATCAGCGCGTCGAGGGCCGTCATGTGCGAGGGGTTCTTGAGCACCCAGCGCTTCTCGGGGTCGTTCATCCCGATGAGCTGCAGGTTCTGCCGGTGCCGCGCGTAGGCGTCGGTCCAGTCCTGGCCGCGCAGCCAGTCGGTGTAGCGCGGCAGGTTGGCCAACGACTCGTAGGAGTTCGACTTGCCCGTCTGGCGCAGCAGCCGCCAGCACTCCTCGACCGAGGTGGCGTCCATGTAGTGGATCCCCATGTACTCCGGGTCCTCGACGTGGTGGGCGCTGAAGGCCTCCTGCATCGCGGCGAAGACCGGGTCGGTCTCCCACGTCTCGCGGGGCGGGCGCGGCTGGGGGAACTGGGTCAGCCACATCTCCAGGCCCTGGTGCGCCGGGTCGCAGACCAGCAGCCGGTGCAGCGCCGTGGTGCCGGTGCGCGGCAGGCCCATCACGAAGACCGGCCGCTCGACGGGTACGTCGGCGTGCTGGGGCAGCGCGTTGAACTGGGCCTGGGTCAGCAGCCGCCCCACCAGCGCGCTCTTGACCTCGGAGCGCTGGAAGTAGTTGCCGCGCCCGGTCAGGCCGGCCTCCGGGCTGCCCAGGTCCTCGACCAGGACCCGCAGGCCCTCCTCGTGGGCGTCCCCGCCGAAGTCATCGAGGCCGGTGGTGCGCACCGCGGCGGCCGCGATGTCGTCGTAGGACCCGACGTCGGCACGCTCGCGGGCCATCACGTTGGCACTGCTCACGAGTGGAACTCGCCGCAGTCGACGTTGAGGGTCTGGCCGCTGACCGCGGAGGCCAGGTCGGTGGCCAGGAACAGCGTGGCCCGGGCGATCTCGGCGGGGGAGGCCAGTCGCTGCAGGTCGGTCGGTGCGGCCTTCTCGGCGTACACCTCGGCGTGGCTGCGCCCCGACTCCGCGGCGATCCATTCGAAGTAGGCCTTGTTGACGTCCTCGTAGATGTAGGACGGTGCGACGCTGTTGACCCGGATGCCCCGCGGGCCGAGCTCGGTGGCCAGCGACGAGGCGAGGTGGGCCAGCGCGCCCTTGGAGAGCTTGTAGCCCGAGAACTCCGGCTGCGAGGAGTACTGCACGCACGAGTTGAGCATGATGATCGACCCGCCCGGCTTGCCCGGCGCCGCGGCCAGTGCGTCGGCGAAGGCCGCCGAGAGCCGCAGCGGCGCGAAGACGTTGGTCTCGTTGGCCGCGCGCAGCGCGTCGAGGCCGATCGTGCTGATCGGGTCCATCGGCGGGATCGCGAAGGCGTTGTTGACCAGGCAGTCGACCCGCCCGAACTCCGCCAGCGCGCTCTCGACCAGCGCGGCCTGCGCCGACTCGTCGGTGATGTCGGTGGGCACCACCAGCGCGCGGCGCCCGTGCGAGCGCACCACGTCGGCCATCTTCTCCAGCCGCGAGGCGGTGCGCGAGACGAGCACCAGGTCGGCGCCCATCCGGGCGGCCTCCTCGCCGAGCGCGCGACCCAGCCCGGGACCGACCCCGGAGAGCACCACGACCTTGTCGGCCAGCAGCGGCAGCGGGGCGTACGCCGCGTCGATGGCGTCGTGGTCGGGGACGGCGGCGGAGCCCGAGGCGGCCGTGGCGGGGGTGGCGGTGGTGCTCAACTGATCATCCTCCGGGCGACGGAGCGCTGCCGGGCGGTGATCCGCTCGGCGTGCTGCTCGTGGGTGAGCGGGGCGAGGTGGGGCAGGTGCGCGGGCACCTCGGCGAGGGGCACGACCTGCACGCTCGGGCCGTCGGCCGGGCCGAGGTCGCGCTCGAGGCGCTGCCAGCGCAGCATCATCGAGCCGGTGCGGTGCCCGGTGGTCTCCAGCCAGTTCGCCAGGTACGGCGCGTCCGCGTGGCCGCTGGGCGGGTGCTCGGAGACCACGAAGCGCATCACGCCGTCGGGGTCGGTGACCGCCTGGGCCTTGGTCAGCGAGGTCTGGTGGGTCTCGTAGTCGGTGGAGGCGTACCAGTCGGAGCCGACCTGGATCGCCTGGTAGGAGCAGTCGTCGCAGCGCGGCACCGAGACGATCATCGCCTCGTCCTCGGCCAGCGCGTAGTGCCCGATCGAGGAGCGCTGCGAGGCCAGCCCGCCGGGGGTCTGCTGCGGGGTGGTCAGGGTGTTGACCGGCTCGGCGTACTGGAAGAAGTGCGGGAAGGCGAACCAGGTGCGGATCGACCCGGTCAGGGTGCGGGCGGCGACGTCGTACCTCTTGGCCAGCAGCTCTCGCGTCAGCTCGCGGGCGGGGCGGCCCAGGGTGTCGGTGCGCTCGATGGTGATCGTGCCGCGCTCCTCGGTGTCCCAGTCGTTGAAGACCTCGCGCACGATCATCGTCCTGGCGCCCGGCTCGGCGGTGTAGGTGAAGTCGAAGGTGCCGTCGGGGCGCACCTCGAGCTCGCGGTCGTCGAAGGCCATCAGCGAGGTGGCGGCCGAGTCGGCGGTGTAGGCGCCGCCCATCACCTGGAAGGACAGGTCGGCCGAGCTGCCCCGGCGCCCGCGCACGACGTACTCGACGCCCTCGCGCAGGTAGGCGCTGAAGTAGACGGCGTCGGGGTTGTCGAGGCCCTGGCGGGCGAACTGGTGGGTGGCGTTGATGAACAGCGGCCGCTCGAGGTCGTGGTCGAAGGCCGTCTGCATCGCCATCCGGATGCGGCCGGCCAGGTAGTCGTAGCCCTCGAGCCGGTCCTGCTCGGTGCGGATGAAGGGGGCGGTGGCGACCAGGTGCTCGCCCTCGGCGATGGCCTCGCGCAGCGGCGCCGTCAGGTCCCAGCCGGGGTCCGCGGTGGGCTCCTGCGACGGGGACTGTGCCTGGGCCTGTGCCTGGTCCTGGGGCTGGGCCTGGGTCGGGCTGCTCATGCGCCGACCTTGCTAATGATCTTCTCGGCGTAGGACTCCAGGTGGGCCAGCTTCGTCTCGAGCGGCTCGGTGTCGGGGCCCTTGATGTAGGGCACCCGGAAGCCGACGATGCAGTCGGTGACGCCCTTGTCCGCCAGGCGCTTGATGCCGTCGAGGTCGTAGGCGTCGTAGGAGATCACGTGCACCTCGAAGTCGTCGCGGGTGTCGCCCTCCTCGCGGCGGATCTCGGCGAGGCGGGCCAGCAGCCGGTCGAGCTCCTCACCGTCGCCGCCGGCGTGCATCCAGCCGTCGCCCTTGCGCACCGCGCGGCGCAGCGCGGCGTCGGCGTGCCCGCCGACCAGCAGCGGCACGGGCCGCCCCGGCGCCGGGCGCTGCTGCATCGACTCGATCGAGAAGAACTCGCCCTCGTAGGAGAAGAACTCGCCGGAGGTCAGGCCGCGCACGATGTCGAGGCACTCGTCCATCCGCTTGCCGCGGCGCTCCCACGGCACGCCCAGCGCGGTGAAGTCCTCGGGCCAGGGGGAGAGGCCCACACCCAGACCCAGCCGGTCGCCCGACAGCGCGGCCAGGCTGGAGGCCTGCTTGGCCACCAGCACCGGCGGGCGCACCGGCAGCTTGAGCACGAACGGCGTCAGGCGCAGCGTGGAGGTGAGCGCGAAGAGGTGCGCGCACATCACCATCGTCTCCACGAAGTCCTTGCCGGCCAGGAACTCCCGGTCACCGGTGTCGGTGTAGGGGTAGGTCGAGTCCGACACCTCGGGGTAGATCAGGCTGTCGGCCACCGTCATCGAGGTGTAGCCGGCCGCCTCGGCGGCCTGGGCCAGCGGCGCGTAGAGCTCCAGGCGGGTCATCGCCTCGGCATAGGTGAAACGCATGCAGTCACACTAGAACGTGTTCCAGTTTTGTGCCAGGGTCGGCACGTGGACCTCCGACAGATCAGTGACCGGCTCGAGACAGCAGACGTGCTGACCCGCTACACGCGTGCCATCGACACCGGTGAGTGGGACCTGCTCGACACCGTCTTCACCCCCGACGCGACCATCGACTACACCGAGTCCGGCGGCATCGCCGGCGAGTACGCCGCGGTGAAGCCGTGGCTGGCCGAGGTGCTGCCCGCCTTCTTCCTGCGCCGCCTGCACATGCTGGGCCAGGTCGAGAGCGTGGTCGACGGCGACACCGCGCGCGTGGCGGCGTACTTCCACAACCCGATGGCGATGGCCGACGGGGCGGGTGGCGAGAAGGTCGTCGAGCTCGGTGGGATCTACCACCACGAGATGGTGCGCACGGCCGAGGGCTGGCGCAGCCGGCGCCTGCACGAGCAGATCACCTGGCGGCGCGGGCTCTGAGCAACGCCGAGCCGGGGCGCGTGGCTTGGTCGCGGCCGTCCTCTCCGCGACAATGAGAAGCCACTGCACGCCGAGACGACGGAGACCCCTGTGGCCCTGCACGACGACCGTCCGGTCCTGACCGGTCTGCTCGCCCTGGTCGGTGTCGGCCTCGCGGTCGGGCTGGTGCTCGGCGGCGGCGCGCTGGCCGTGACGCGGGTGCTCGGCGTCGACGGCTCCTCGGCGACCACCACGGCCACCGACGTCGGCTCGCTCTACCTGCCCCGGCCCTCCGAGACCGGCGAGCCCTCCGGGCCGCTGCTGACGCTGGGCGCCGAGCCGGGCCAGGGCGCGAGCCAGGAGCCGAGCCAGGAGCCCACCGAGAAGGAGAAGGCCGAGAAGGAGATCTCCCTGTCGGCCGGGCAGACCCAGGTCGCCCCGATGGGCCAGATCGACCTGACCGGTGTCTACCCCGGCGGCGAGGGCGCGGTGCTGCAGGTGCAGAAGTTCGTCAGCGGCGGCTGGCAGGACTTCCCCGTCACCGCCGTGGTCAGCAACGAGACCTTCGCGACCTACGTGCAGACCAGCGCCCAGGGCGTCAACCGCTTCCGGGTCGTCGACAACGACTCCGAGACCGCCTCCAACGAGGTCAAGGTGACGGTGGGCTGAGCCCGCGTGCGTAGGCTCGAGGCATGCGGACGACTCGGCTCGTGGGCCTGCTGCTGGTCGCGGCGGGGGCGGTCGGCTGCGCCGACGGCGGCTCGTCGCCCTCGCAGCCGAGCCCGGGCGACGGCGTGACGCCGAGCGCGGCCGGTGGGCCGGCGCCCTTCCAGGCGCGGCCGGTGCTGGCCGTGCAGGGTCGCGTCCTCGACGGCGCCGGGCTCGAGCCGGGGCTGGTGCGCCGGCTCGAGACGCTGGACTGCCTGCGCAAGGCGCCGACGGCCAACGCGCCGACCGCCGAGGCGATGCTCGCCTGCGACACCCGCGGCGCCGGGTTCCTGCTCGGCCCGGCCGGGGTCGACGGCGGCGTGCAGCGGGCCGAGGTGGTCGAGGTCCGTGGCGGGTACGCCGTGCAGGTCGGTCTCGACCAGGCCTCCGCCGACGCGCTGGGCGACCTCGTGGGCGGGCTGGTCGGCTCCGAGGGCCGCTTCGCCGTGGTGGTCGACGGCACCGTGGTCGACCTGCCCCGCGCCGCGGACGGGGTCGGGGCGGTCCTGCAGGTCGGCGGGGGCTGGACCCGCGCCGAGGCCGACGACGTCGCCGCCCGGCTCACCTGAGGCGGGCCGGGCGGCGTACGGGGCGTGCGGGGGCTGGTTCAGCCCGGGATGTAGTCGAACTCGTCGGGGTTCGGCCCGCGACGCCCGTCCGCGCCGCGGTCGAGGGCGGCGATCGTCTCGACCTCCTCGGCGGTGAGGGAGAAGTCGAAGATGTCGAAGTTCTCGCGCATCCGCTCCTCGTGCATCGACTTCGGGAAGACGATGTCGCCGCGCTCGACGTGCCAGCGCAGCGTCACCTGCGAGATCGACTTGCCGTGCGCGGCCGCGATCTTGCCGATGGTGTCGTCGGACAGCACCGCGCCCTGGGCGATCGGCGACCAGGCCTCGATCTCGATCCCGTGGCGGATCGAGGCGGCGCGGGCCTCCTCGTTGGTGAAGTAGGGGTGCACCTCGATCTGGTTGACCGCCGGCACCACGCCGGTCTCGGCGATGATCCGCTCGAGGTGGGCGGGCTGGAAGTTCGAGACGCCGATGGAGCGCGCGCGACCGTCGGCCACGAACTCGGCCAGGGTCTGCCAGGTCGAGACGAAGTCGCCGTCGTAGAGCGTCGGCAGCGGCCAGTGGATGAGGAACAGGTCGATCTGGTCGAGGCCCAGCTTGTCCATCGTGTCGTCGAAGGCGCGGCGGGCGTCGTCGGGGCGGTGGAAGCTGTTGTTGAGCTTGCTGGTCACGTACAGCTCGTCGCGCGGGATGTCGGCGTTCGCGATGGCGATGCCGACCTCCTGCTCGTTGCCGTACATCTGCGCGGTGTCGATGTGCCGGTAGCCCACCTCGAAGGCCTTGGTCACGGTGTCCGCCGTCTGCTCGGGCGGCACCTGGAACACGCCGAAGCCGAGCTGCGGGATCTGCGTCTGGTTGTTCAGGGTGATGGTGGGAACGTTCATGGTGTCCACAATGCCCATCACGCCCTGGGTCATTCCTGCCAACGGGGTGGGGAGAGGATGCTCACGTGCACTACACCGACTACGACACCCGGCTCGCGGCGTACGCCGTCATCACCGACGACCAGGGGCGCGTGCTGCTCGCGCTGTGGAACGAGGGCTCGCGCCGGCAGTGGACGATGCCCGGTGGCGGGGTCGAGCTCGAGGAGGGCGTCGAGCAGGCCGTCGTGCGCGAGGTGCGCGAGGAGACCGGGTACGACGTCGTGGCCGGCGCGCTGCTGGGCGTCGACACCTACGTGCTGCCCCCGCACCGCCGGCTCAACGACAGCGACCGCTCGCTCAAGGCCGTGCGCACCGTCTTCCGCGCCGAGATCGTCGGCGGCGAACTGACCCACGAGCGCGACGGCAGCACCGACGAGGCGCGCTGGTTCACCCTCGACGAGGTGCGCCGCCTCGACCGGGTCTCGATCGTCGACATCTCGCTGCGTCTCGCCGGGCTGGTCTGAGGCTGGTCTGAGGGGCCGCGGCTCAGGGCCCCGTCGGCACCCAGTAGCGCTTCTTCGCCGCCACCGACTCCGTGGCCGGCGCGACCCCGTCGGGCACCCCGCCGCAGGCCTCGATCACCGCGGCCGAGCCGACGTTGTCGACGTCGCAGGTCACCAGCGCCTGCTCGATGCCGTGCTCGCGGCACACCTCGAGGCAGCCGCGCAGGATCGCGGTGGCGTGGCCGCGCCGGCGGTGGGCCGGGCGCACGCCGTACCCCACGTGGCCGCCCCAGGTGGCCAGGAAGTCGTTGAGCTCGTGGCGCACCGAGGCGCGTCCGACGATCTCGCCGTCGACCTCGGCGACCAGGAAGGTCGATGCCACCATCCGCTCCTCGAGGCCCTGCCCTCGGCGGTGTCCCTCGATCCGGGCGACGTAGTCGGGCCACGACTCTCCGTCGCGCTCGAACATCAAGAACCCGAAACCGTCGGCCGCCAGCTCGGCGTGCGCGGCGCGCGCCTGCGCCTCGTCGTCGGGGCCCAGGGGTCGCAGCAGGAGGTCGCTCATGGGGCGCAGCCAAGCACGGGAATGAAACCGGCCGCCATTGCATTGAGACCAGTGAGCAAAGTTGAGTTGAATCGGCTCAACTAATTTGCCAGACTCTCGGCAGCGACGCACGATGGTCGCACCGGACTTCCCCAGCACGTCCCCCTAGATGGAGGTAACACCATGGCCCGAGCGGTCGGAATCGACCTCGGCACCACCAACAGCGTCGTGTCGGTCCTCGAGGGTGGCGAGCCCACCGTCATCGCCAACGCCGAGGGCGCCCGCACGACCCCCTCGGTCGTCGCGTTCGCCAAGAACGGCGAGGTGCTCGTCGGCGAGGTCGCCAAGCGTCAGGCGGTCACCAACGTCGACCGCACCATCCGGTCGGTCAAGCGCCACATGGGCACCGACTGGAAGACCAAGATCGACGACAAGGACTTCACGCCGCAGCAGATCAGCGCGTTCGTCCTGCAGAAGCTCAAGCGCGACGCCGAGGCCTACCTCGGCGAGACGGTCACCGACGCGGTCATCACCGTGCCGGCGTACTTCTCCGACGCCCAGCGCCAGGCCACCAAGGAGGCCGGCGAGATCGCGGGCCTCAACGTCTCGCGCATCGTCAACGAGCCGACCGCGGCCGCGCTGGCCTACGGCCTCGACAAGGGCGACGACCAGACGATCCTCGTCTTCGACCTCGGTGGCGGCACGTTCGACGTGTCCCTCCTCGAGATCGGCGAGGGCGTCGTCGAGGTCAAGGCGACCTCCGGCGACAACCACCTCGGTGGCGACGACTGGGACTCCCGCGTCGTGGAGTGGATGGTCAAGAAGTTCAAGGACAACAACGGCGTCGACCTCGCCGCCGACAAGATCGCCAAGCAGCGCCTCCAGGAGGCCGCTGAGAAGGCGAAGATCGAGCTGTCCTCGAGCTCCGAGACCACGATCCACCTGCCCTACATCACCCACGGCGAGTCGGGCCCGCTGCACTTCGAGGAGCGCCTGACCCGCTCGGAGTTCCAGAAGCTGACCTCCGACCTGCTCGACCGCACCAAGGCCCCCTTCCAGGCCGTGCTCAAGGACGGTGGCGTCGCGGTCGACAAGATCGACCACGTCGTGCTCGTCGGCGGCTCGACCCGGATGCCCGCGGTCACCGAGGTCGTCAAGGACCTGCTCGGCGGCAAGGAGCCCAACAAGGGCGTCAACCCCGACGAGGTCGTCGCCATCGGCGCGGCCCTGCAGGCCGGCGTCCTCAAGGGCGAGGTCAAGGACGTGCTGCTGCTCGACGTCACCCCGCTCTCCCTGGGCATCGAGACCAAGGGCGGCGTGATGACCAACCTCATCGAGCGCAACACCACGATCCCGACCAAGCGCTCGGAGATCTTCACCACCGCCGACGACAACCAGCCGTCGGTCGAGATCAAGGTCGCCCAGGGCGAGCGCCAGATGTGGGCGCAGAACCAGCCGCTGGGCAACTTCGAGCTCACCGGCCTGCCCCCGGCGCCGCGTGGCGTGCCCAAGATCGAGGTCACCTTCGACATCGACGCCAACGGCATCGTGCACGTCTCGGCCAAGGACCAGGGCTCCGGCAAGGAGCAGTCGATGACCATCTCCGGCGGCTCCGCGCTGTCGAAGGAGGAGATCGACCGGATGGTCAAGGACGCCGAGCAGTACGCCGAGGAGGACGCCAAGCGTCGCGAGGCGATCGAGGTCCGCAACCAGGCCGACCAGCTCGTCTACACGACCGAGAAGTTCCTCTCCGAGAACGCCGAGAAGCTGCCCGACGACGTCAAGAC
This sequence comes from Nocardioides sp. 31GB23, assembly GCF_040012395.1. Lineage (NCBI taxonomy): Bacteria > Bacillati > Actinomycetota > Actinomycetes > Propionibacteriales > Nocardioidaceae > Nocardioides > Nocardioides sp. 31GB23. The sequence continues at coordinate 28,204 of NZ_JBDYKJ010000033.1, forward strand.
CGAGGTTCAGGCCGACGTCGACGCGCTGAAGGCGACCCTGGAGAAGGACGACGCCGACGCCGACGAGCTCAACGCCGGGCTGACCAAGCTCAACGAGTCCAGCCAGAAGATGGGCGCCGCGATGTACGCCGCCGCCGAGGCCGACCAGGCCGCTGCGGGTGGCACCACCGGCGCGACCGGTGAGGCCGACGACGACATCGTCGACGCCGAGGTCGTGGACGAGGAGCCCGGCACCGAGGGCACCGACAGCACCGACGGCGCTGCCGAGGGTGAGAGCAAGTGACCGAGCCCCGCGACGAGCAGAACATCCCTCCGCCCCAGGGGTCCTTCCCCGACGAGGCGGCCGAGATGGTCGCCGAGACCGACGTCGAGGCGGGTGCGGCCGGTGGTGACCCCGCCACCGCCGACCCTGCCGCCGACGCTGCCGCCGACGCCGCCGCCGACTCGGCGGACACCGCGGGTGAGGGCGCCGACGACGAGCTGACCCTGGCCCGCATCGCCCTGGAGGAGCGCACGCTCGACCTCCAGCGCCTGCAGGCCGAGTTCGTCAACTACAAGCGCCGCGTCGAGCGGGACCGCGACCTGATCAAGGAGAACGCGACGTACGCCGCGTTGGCCCCGATCACCGAGGTCCTCGACACCATCGACCGGGCGCGTGAGCACGAGCCCCTCGAGGGTGGCTTCAAGGCCGTCGCCGAGCAGCTCGAGCGCACCGTGGGTGCGGCCGGGCTGACCCGCTACGGCGCGCCCGGCGACCCGTTCGACCCCAGCCTCCACGAGGCCCTCTCCCACGTCGGGGAGGATCCCGAGGTGAGCGTGACCACCTGCAAGATCGTCGCCAAGGCGGGCTACCGCATCGGTGACCGGGTGGTGCGCGCCGCCCAGGTGCTGGTGGTCGACCCCGCTGCCGAGGGTGCGCAGTCCGCGCCCGAGGAGCAGGGACAGCAGGACCAGCAGGACCAGTAGGACACGCTGGCGGGCCGGCCCCCACCCGGGCCGGCCCGCACCAGCACCAGACCAGCAGCGAGGGGAGGCCACGTGAGCGACACCGACGGCATGCGCGCCGACTGGGCGGGCAAGGACTTCTACGCGGTCCTCGGCGTCAAGAAGGACGCCCCGGCCGACGAGATCAAGAAGGCCTACCGGCGCCTCGCGCGGGCCAACCACCCCGACTCCAACCCCGGCGACACCGCCAAGCACGACACGTTCAAGAAGGTCGCGGAGGCCTACGACGTCGTCGGGGACCCCGCCAAGCGGGCCAAGTACGACGAGATGCGCCGCCTCTACGCCGCCGGCGGCTACCCCGCGGGCGGTGCCGGCGGGGGCTTCGGTGGCGGCTTCGGCGGCCAGGGCGGCGGGATCAACCTCGAGGACCTGCTGCGCGACGGCGGCGGGGCCGGCGCCGGCGGCTTCGGCGACATGTTCGGCGACCTCTTCGGCGGTGGCGGCGGTGGCGGGCGCCGGCGTACGACGCGCCCGCGCCCGACCAAGGGCGGCGACGTCGAGACCACCGCGACCATCAGCTTCACTGACGCCATGGACGGCGTGACCGTCTCGCTGCGGCTCTCCTCGGAGTCGGCCTGCACGACCTGCGGCGGCTCGGGCGGCAAGCCCGGCACCAAGCCGCACATCTGCACCACCTGCGAGGGCGCCGGCTTCGTGGTCGCCTCGATGGGCGGCTCGTTCTCGGTCAACGAGACCTGTCCCGCCTGCGGCGGCCGCCAGCTCGTCTACGACGAGCCGTGCCCCACCTGCCGCGGCACCGGGCGCGGCACCTCGGCGCGCACCATCCAGACCCGCATCCCCGCCGGCGTCAAGGACGGCCAGCGCATCCGCGTGCGGGGCAAGGGATCGCCCGGCGAGAACGGCGGCCCCGCCGGCGACCTCTTCGTGACCGTCAAGGTCTCCCCGCACCGGGTCTTCGGCCGCAAGGACGACAACCTGACCATCGACGTGCCGGTCTCGTTCGACGAGCTCGCGCTCGGGGCCGAGATCCGCGTCCCCACCCTCGGCGGCACCCCGGTCACGCTGCGGCTGCCGGCCGGCACCCCCAACGGGCGCACCTTCCGGGTGCGCGGCAAGGGCGCCAAGAAGGCCGACGGGTCGCGCGGCGACCTGCTGGCGACCGTCGAGGTGCAGGTGCCGGCGGTGCTCGACGCCGAGGCCCGCGCCGCGGTCGAGGCCTACCGCGAGGCGACGGCGTCGAAGCCGCTGCGAGCCAACCTCTTCGAGCAGGCCGGTGCGTGATGGCCAGGCGGTCGGCCAGCCCCTTCGGTGACGCTCACCCCGACGCCGCCGTCTTCGTCATCTCGGTGGCCGCCGAGCTGACCGGGCTGCACCCCCAGACGCTGCGCACCTGGGAGCGCCTCGGGCTGATCACGCCCGGGCGCACCGGTGGTGGCGGGCGGCGCTACTCGGGGCGCGACATCGAGCGGCTGCGCGAGATCGCCGAGCTCTCCGGCGCCGGCATCGGCATCGAGGGCGTGCGGCGCATCCTCGACCTGGAGAACCGGGTCAACGCGCTCTCGGCCCGCAACGAGGAGCTGGTGGCCGAGCTCGAGGCCACCCGCGCCGCCCTGCGCCAGGCCGTCGCCGTACGCCGTGGCGACCTGCCGCCCAACAAGCTGCCCGTCCTGCGCGCCCCCGACGCCTCCGGCTCGGTCGTGGTGTGGCGCCGTCCCCGCTGACCCGGCCCAAACTTCCCGCCGACCCGTCCCAAATCTCCCGCCGACCCGGCCTGAATCTCCCGCCGAGCCGGCCCGAACTTCGCACTGACCGGGCCCGGATCCCCGCTCGTCGGAGCAGGTGCGTGCGGCGGGAGGTTCGGGCCGGCTCGAGGCGAAGTTCAGGCCGGGTCAGCGCGACATCTGGGCCGGGTCAGCGGGTGGGGGCGGTGAGCCAGGAGACCGCGTAGGGCGCCAGCAGGACGTGGCCGTCGGCGGCGCGCACCGGGCCGCCGGCGAGGTGGTCGTGCACCGGGGCGCCGGCGCGGCCCAGCCCGGCCTGCTCGAGCAGCCACCACGGCACCCGGCGCTCCACCGCGGTCATGTTGTGCAGCGCCAGGAACGGGCCCTCCGGGTGGCGGCGCAGCACGTGGAAGACGCCCGTGTCGGGCGGGTCGAGCACCTCGGCGGGCGTGGCCGCGTGCAGGTGCGGCAGCGAGCGGCGTACGCCGACCAGGTGCCGCAGGCGCGGCAGCAGCCCGTGCGGGTCGGGCACGGTGCCGTCGGCGGCCCAGGGCATCCGGGGCCGGTGCACCCAGCGGTTGTCGGCGGCGTGGTCGGGCTCGGCGTCCCAGGCGGGGTCGTTGAGGAGCCCCACCTCGTCGCCCATCCAGATCACCGGCACCCCGTCGAACCCGAGCACCACCGCGTGGGCCAGCACGACCCGGTCGAGGGCGTGCGGGTCGCCCGCCTCGAGCCCGGCCAGCGAGGCCAGCGAGCCCGAGATGCGCTTGTCGCCGGTCGCGGGGTTGGCCTGGAAGACGAGCCCGCGCGCCCAGGAGCCGGGGAACGAGCCGTCGTAGAAGTCGGAGAGGAAGCGGCGGTGGGCGAAGCCGTCGAGACCCGCCGCGCCCGCGTCCTCGTCGGAGACCGCCCAGCCGATGTCGTCGTGGCAGCGGGCGTAGGTGATCCAGGCCGTGCTCGAGGGTGGCGTGGGCAGCGAGGCCAGCGCGTGCGAGCTCATCCACGTCTCGCCGGTGGCCAGCATCGACCACAGGTGCACCATCAGTGCGTTGTGGTAGGCCAGGTCGCTGACCTTGCCGTGGTGGCGGCCCTCGCCGAGGTAGGCGACCAGGTCGCGCGGTCCCACGATCGCCTCGGCCTTGAACGCCACCGCCGGGCAGGCGATGCGCGCCACCATCCGCAGCGCCTGGGTCAGCGCGTGCACCTCGGGCTGGTTCTGGCAGTCGGTGCCCATCCGCTTCCAGGTGAAGGCGATCGCGTCGAGCCGGAACACCTCGCACCCGGCGTTGGCCAGGTCGCAGATGATGTCGGCGAACTCCTCGAGCACCGCCGGGTTCGACCAGTCGAGGTCCCACTGCCAGGAGTTGAACGTCGTCCACACCCAGCCGTCGAGCTCGTCGTCCCAGCTGAAGCTGCCGGGCGCGAAGTCGGGGAAGACCTCGGGCAGCGTCTCCTCCCACCGGTCGGGCTCGGTGCGGTCGGGGTAGACGTGGAAGTAGTCGAGGTACGCCGCCTCCCCGGCGCGGGCGCGCGCGGCCCACTCGTGCTCGCGGGCGACGTGGTTGAGCACCAGGTCGAGGCACAGGCTCATCCCCGACTCGCGCAGCCGGGCCGCGAGCGCGCGCAGGTCGTCCATGGTGCCGAGGTCCTCGCGCACGCTGCGGTAGTCCATCACCGCGTAGCCGCCGTCGTTGGGCGCCGGGCGCGGGCGCAGCAGCGGCATCAGGTGCAGGTAGGTGACCCCGAGGTCGCGCAGGTGGTCGAGGCGCTCGCCGACGCCGGCGAGGGTGCCGGCGTAGCGGTCGGCGTACGCCGCGTAGCCGAGCATCCCGGGCCGCTGGAACCAGTCGGGGGCCAGGGTCCGGCGCTCGTCGAGGTCGTGCAGGTCGTCGTCGCGCTCGGCGAAGCGGCGCGCGGCCACGCCCAGCAGCCGTTCGGCGAGGGCCTCGGCCTCGGCGGGCCCGGGCGTGACCTCGGTGAGCGCGGCGACCAGGTCGGGACGCCACCGCTCGACGCGTGCGGCGAAGGTGCGCTGCCGGTGCTCGGGGAGGGCGGCCAGCGCGCGGGCCGGTGCTGCCGACGTGTCGTGGGTCACGCCGTCACGTTATCCGGCCTGCGTCAGGGCCTGTCGCACCGCCGGGTGCGACGCTAGTCTCACCAGGTCAGCCCGGGTGCCCCGGCACCGGGCCAGGCTCTGGGGAGGGTCGGACGAAGGACGAGGCGTCGGTGGACTGGATCAACGAGTGGGTCGCGGGGATCCACTGGGTCCACTTCCTGACCATCCCGGTCTTCACCGGCGTCGTGGGCTGGCTGATCAACTGGTCGGGCCTCTTCATGCTCTTCAGCCCGCTGCACTTCAAGGGCGTGCGGATCCCCGGCATGCGCGAGCTCGCCGGGGTGCTGCCACGCAAGGTCCAGGAGGTGCCCGGCGTCCTGCAGGGCGGGATCGGCTGGCAGGGGATCGTGCCGGCGCGCGCGGCCAAGATGGGCTCGATCGCCGTCGACAAGGCGATCTCCAAGCTCGGGACGCCGGCGGAGTTCTACCAGCAGCTCGAGCCCGAGCGGATCGCCGAGCACATCGTCGAGTCCTTCCGCCCCGAGGTGCCCGGCCTGGTCGAGGAGGTGATGCGCCGCGAGCACCCGCGGCTGTGGCGCGACCTGCCGCGACCGATCCGCCACGCGATGGTCGAGCGGGTGCAGTCGCAGCTGCCGGGCGTGGTCAGCGGCATCACCACCGAGATCGGGGTGCACATCGACCAGCTGCTCGACCCCAAGATCATGGTCATCGACCACTTCCGCGACAACCCGTCGCTGGTGGTGCGGATCTTCCGCGACTTCGGCCAGCGCGAGCTCAACCTGATGGTCGCGTTCGGCTTCGTCTTCGGCTTCGCGCTCGGGGTGCCGGTCGCGGTCGTCGACAGCCTCTTCGGCCAGTGGTGGCTGCTGCCGGTGATGGGCGTGGTGGTCGGCTGGATCACCAACGCGCTCGGCATGTGGCTGATCTTCGAGCCGCCCGAGCCGCGCCGGATCCTCGGCGTCAAGGTGCACGGGCTGTTCCTGCGCCGCCAGGCCGAGGCGGCCGAGGTGTACGCCCGGATCATCGCCGAGGACGTCATCACCCTCGAGCGGATCGGCGACTTCCTGCTCGACGGCCCCAGCGGCGACCGCACCCGCCAGATGCTGGCGCACTCGCTGCGCCCGGCGATCGAGCGGGCGGTGGGCCCGGCGCGCGGGGCGGTGCGGGTCGCGGTCGGCACGCGGCGCTTCGACACGATCCGCGACCAGGTCGCCCAGGAGGCGGTGGGGCGCACGCTCACGCCGTTCCGCGACCCCGAGTTCAGCCGGCAGCAGTCCGACAAGATCCAGGTGCTGATCGCGCGGCGCACCAAGGAGCTGCCGCCGCGCGACTTCGTGGAGATGATGCGCTCGGCCATCCGGGAGGACGAGTGGATGCTCTACGCCCACGGCGCCATCATGGGGCTCGGCGGCGGGTTCCTGCACCTGTGGATCTTCGGTGTCGCATGAGCCGACAGGAGGGCTGGTCATGACCGATCTGCACGACGAGGTGGTGCCGCCGGCGGGCGCGCCGCTGCCCGATCCCCCCGAGGCGCTGCGCGAGGAGCCCCCGGACGAGGGCGCGCACGCCCACGACCGGCTGGCACCAGCGGTCGAGGCGCTGCCGGGCCTGGCCCGGGTCGCGGCCTCCGCCGCCTGGCACACGACCGGCTGGGGGGTGCGCACCTCGCTGCGCAGCACCGCCCGGCTGGCCCGCGCGGTCACCGACCCCCACGAGGCCGCCTCGCTGGCCCACGAGGCCACCGAGGCGGTGCAGGTGGTCAGCGACCTGGCCCGCTCGGTCTCCGCCGGCATCCCCGTCTCCTCGGCCCTGGTGCGCGCCGGCGAGACGCTCGGGTCGTTCTCCGAGGTCCCCCAGCGGGCCGGGCGGGGCGCCCGGCGCGACGCCGACGAGGCGCCGCGCTCCGACCCGCGCCGCCCGTCGCTGCGCGAGCGCGGCGCCCAGCTGCTGGAGCGCTCGCGCGACGTGTGGAGCGAGCGCGACGGGCACCCGGCGTACGAGCGGATGCTCGGCGAGCTGGCGCCCGACGAGGCCCGGGTGCTGCTGCTCCTGCTCGAGCACGGGCCCCAGCCCAGCGTCGACGTGCGCACCGGTGGCCCGATCGGGATGGTCAGCAGCCAGCTGATCGCGCCGGGGCTGACGATGATCGGGGCCCGCGCGGGGTGCCGCTACGTCGACCAGGTGCCGGCGTACCTCAACAACCTGTTCCGGCTCGGGCTGGTGTGGTTCCCCCGCGAGCCGGTGCGCGACCCGATGGACTACCAGGTCCTCGAGGCCCAGCCCGACGTGCTCGAGGCCTGCCACAGCGTGAAGTTCGCCAAGGTGGTGCGGCGCAGCATCCACCTGACGCCCTTCGGCGAGGACTTCTGCCGCACCTGCCTGGTCGACGAGGTCACCGCGGAGCGGTCCTTCCCCGCCCACGAGGCGCCGCCCGAGGCGGAGAGCGGCGAGCCGTCGCAGCACCGCTCCGACTGAGGGACGCGGCGCCCGCAGGACGTGCCGGGCCCCCGGCCCGGTGCCGGGCCGGGGGCCGCTCCGCCGGTGCGACCGGCTACTGCTCGACCGTGCCGCCCACTCCCTCCACGGGCGACTCGGCGAGCAGCGGCTCCTGGGCCGCGGCCAGGGAGATGGTGAACACCGAGCCGCCGTAGCGTCCCGGCGCGTAGGCGATGCTCGCGTGCTGGGCCTCGGCGAGGGTGCGCACGACGTAGAGACCCAGGCCGGTGCCGGTGGCCACGGTGCCGCTGGCGCGGGTGAACTCGCGGAACAGGGCGTCGCGGAAGTCCTCGGGCACCCCCGGGCCGTGGTCGACGACGTCGATGCAGACCCGCTCGCCCTCGCCGCGCACGTGCACCAGGAACGGCGCGCGGGCGTACTTCAGCGCGTTGCCGAGCAGGTTGCCGACCATCTGCTCCAGCCGCAGGGCGTCGGCGTGGACCTCGCGGTCGTCGTCGATGCGCACCTCGACGACCAGGTCGGGGTCTCCGCGGTAGCGGTCGTGGACCAGCGACTCGATGACCTGTCGCGGACGCACCGGGCGCAGGTCGAGGCGCAGCGTGCCGTGCTGGATCTGGGCCGCGGTGAGCAGGTCGGCGGTGATCGAGTCGAGCATCCGCGCCTGCCGGGCCACCGAGCCCATCAGCCTGCCCCGCACCTCGGGCTCGAGGTCGCTCTCGCCCCAGTCGCTGGCCTCGGCGATGCCGCAGATGACCGCGACCGGGCCGCGGATCTCGTGGGCGGTGGTGGCGATGGCGCGGCGCAGCAGCCCCACGTCGTCGGCCGTGGAGTCGAGGAAGACCAGCACCGACCAGCCGGTACGCCTCATCGTCGCGCGCACCGAGCCGCCGTCGAGCTCGACCTCGAAGGAGGCGTCGGCGTCGAGGCGGTGGTAGGCCACCAGCGTGGCCAGCGGGCCGGAGACGAAGCCCAGCGGGGTGCCCGGGGCGGCGGTGGGCCCCAGCAGGCGCTGCGCGGTGGTGTTGGCGAAGACGATGCGGAACACCGGCTCGTCGGCGAGCTCGAGGATGCCCATCGGGGCCAGGCTCAGCGCCTGCCACCACGAGACCTGGCCCGCCGAGGTCGGCGCCGGCGTCGCCCCCGAGTCGGCCTCGGGGACCGGTGCCGTGTCGTCGGCCGTCGGCTCGGGGGTGGTGACCACCGACAGGGGTCGCGGGGCCCGCGCGGCGGGCGGGCCGGCGGTCACCTCGGCGACGTAGGTGAGCAGGGAGTCGAGCGAGGCGCCCTTCTGCACGTAGCCGTCGGCGCCGGCGGCCAGCGCGCGCTCCGACATCTGGGTGGCGCCGAAGCCGGAGAGCACCACGACCTTGGCGCGCGGCACGGCGCGCCGGATCGAGGGCAGCGCCTCCAGCCCGTCCATCACCGGCATCGACAGGTCGAGCAGCACCAGGTCGGGCCGCAGCTCGCGCACCACCTCGATGCCCCGGCGGCCGTCGCCTGCCTCGCCCACCACGTCGTACCCGCCTCGGCCCAGGGCCAGGCGCAGCAGGTCGCGCAGGTCGGCGGTGTCGTCGATGACCACGACCCGCAGCGGTCGGGCTCGGGCTGCTGCGCTCACGGGACGGGCCTCTCTGGTGGGCCCGCGGGGCCGTCCGGGGGCGGCTCGCGGACGATGTCGGCGGCGGCGCTGCGCACCAGCTCGAGCGACTGGCTCGCGCTCGCGCTGCCGAGCAGGTCGGTGATGATCCGGCTGGCGGAGTCGATGGAGGCGGTCAGGGCTGCCTGGGCGCGCGCGGTGTCGTCGAGGTCGAGGGCCATCTTGGCCACCACGAGGCCCTGCAGCACCGTGTCGTTGAGCTCGAGGGCCTGCTGCTCGCGCTGGCGCAGGTCCTGGAAGAGCTGGGCGCCCTCCATCAGCGACGAGTACTGGCGGCGCTGGGTCCAGTAGTAGATGCCGACGGCGGCGCCGACGACGTCCCACAGCGCCAGCGGCCAGCCCCACGCGGTGCGCATCGCCAGGCCCTGGGTGTCGTCGAGGCCGAAGGCGGGCAGCAGCATGTGCACCGAGTGCGCGCCGTGGTGGACCGCGCAGGTCAGGAAGATCGCGGCGGTCGCGGCGCCGAGCGGGTTGCTGCGCAGCTGGTTGGAGCGCGCCAGCGGCACCACGATGGCGGTGCTGATGAGCAGGTAGGCGATCGCGATCAACGCGTTGCAGACCATCCCGACGATCCACGGCTCCATGCTCAACCCCCCGTCCCGCTCAGCGACAGCAGGCCCAGCGCCGTGACGGAGGCGCCGAGGAACGCGGTGGCGGCGGGGTGCCACCGGCCCGGGGTCGTACGTCGTCCCGCCGGCGCCCCGCGCAGCAGCGCCAGGCAGGCGCCCACGACGACGAGCTCCCACGCCAGGGCGGCGAGGTCCCAGGCGCCGACGGCCTCGGGGGCGGGCAGCAGGCCCAGCGGCAGCCCGGAGGTGCGGCTCAGCGCCCACAGGGCGATGCAGGCGCCGTTGCCCACGACGCCGGCCAGCAGCAGGCCGCGACCGGGCCGGCCGCGCAGCGCCACGGCGGTCCAGGCGAGCTGGGCCAGGGCGGCCGCGGCGAAGAAGAGCCCGAAGACGGTCTGCGCGCGCAGGTGGGCGGGGCCCATCGCGGCGTGCACCCCGGCCGCCGCACCGCTGGCGATCAGGGCGAGCGGCAGCAGCGCGTCGGCGGGCCCCGGGGGCGCGGGCGCACGCACGGAGGTGCTCGCCGGCACCGGGCGCACGCCCAGCGTGCCGCTGGTGGCGGCGCGGCGCAGCGCGGCGACGCGCAGGTCGTGGGCGTCCGGGGGCCGGTGCCCCGCCGGCAGCAGGCGCGCGCCCAGCAGCCAGGCGAGCGCGACGAGCCCGCCGACCACCAGTGCGTAGTGCACGGTGTGGGCGGCTGTGCTGGCACTCGTGGCGCCTACCCAGGCCGTCACCGGCTTCCCCTCCGGGCCCGTCCTCCCCAGGTGGGCCCTGCTCCGAGCCCCACGCTAGGGCGCGCGTGCGGCGGTGCGAGCGGAATCACAGAAAATTTGTCGACCGTCAAAGTTGAGCGGAACAGACTCAACTCCTGGCGCGTTGAGCACGGTGACAGCGACAATCGTCGTGTCGGCGAGATCCGTCCCGCCCGCCGGGACCCGCACCTGGAGGAGACCCCATGAGCCAGTTCGGTGCCGAGAAGTTCACCACCCGCAGCCGCGAGGCCATCGAGACCGCCCAGCGCCTGGCCACCACCTCGGGCCACAGCCACACCGAGCCCGTGCACCTCCTCGTCGCCCTGCTCGGCCAGGACGACGGCACCACCCGCAGCCTGGTCACCAAGGCCGGCGTCGACGTGCAGCAGCTCGTGGCCGGGGCCGGCTCGGCGCTCGAGGCGCTGCCGCGCGCCAGCGGCGCGACGGTCCAGCAGCCCGCCGCCTCCGCCGCGCTGACCCGGGTGCTGGCCGGCGCGCTCGACCTGGCCGCCTCGATGAAGGACGACTACGTCGCCACCGAGCACCTGCTGATCGCGATGGCCGGCACCGAGTCGAGCGCCCAGAAGGTGCTCGCCGACGCCGGGCTCACCGAGGCCGGCCTGCGCGAGGGGCTCACCGCCGTGCGCGGCAACCGCCGCGTCACCAGCCAGGACGCGGAGTCGACGTACGAGTCGCTCGAGAAGTACTCCGTCGACCTCACCGCCGCCGCCGGGGAGGGCCGCCTCGACCCGGTCATCGGCCGCGACGCCGAGATCCGCCGCGTCGTGCAGGTGCTGAGCCGGCGCACCAAGAACAACCCCGTGCTCATCGGCGAGCCCGGCGTCGGCAAGACCGCCGTCGTCGAGGGCCTGGCCCAGCGCGTCGTCGACGGCGATGTGCCCGACTCGCTCAAGGGCCGTCGGGTGCTCAGCCTCGACCTGGCCGCGATGGTCGCCGGCGCGAAGTACCGCGGCGAGTTCGAGGAGCGGCTCAAGGCCGTCCTCGAGGAGGTCAAGGAGGCCGGCGGGCAGGTCATCACCTTCATCGACGAGCTGCACACCGTGGTCGGCGCGGGCGCCGGCGGCGACTCCTCGATGGACGCCGGCAACATGCTCAAGCCGATGCTGGCGCGCGGCGAGCTGCACATGATCGGCGCCACCACGCTCGACGAGTACCGGGAGCGGATCGAGAAGGACCCGGCGCTGGAGCGCCGCTTCCAGCAGGTCTTCGTCGGCGAGCCCAGCGTCGAGGACACCATCCAGATCCTGCGCGGCATCCAGGAGAAGTACGAGGCGCACCACGGGGTGCGCATCACCGACGCCGCGCTGGTGGCCGCCGCCACCCTCTCCGACCGCTACATCAGCGGGCGCCAGCTGCCCGACAAGGCCATCGACCTCATCGACGAGGCCTCCTCGCGGCTGCGGATGGAGATCGAGTCCTCGCCCGAGGAGATCGACCAGCTGCGCCGCCACGTCGACCGGCTCAAGATGGAGGAGTTCGCGCTGGCCAAGGAGAGCGACGAGGCCTCCGTCGAGCGGCTCGGGTCGCTGCGCGCCGACCTCGCCGACGCCGAGGAGGAGCTGCGCGGGCTCGAGGCCCGCTGGGAGTCCGAGAAGGCCTCCCTCGAGGGCGAGGGCGAGCTGCGCCGCCAGCTCGACGGGCTGCGCATCGAGGCCGAGCGGCTCCAGCGCGAGGGCGACCTGGGCCGCGCCAGCGAGATCCTCTACGGCCGCATCCCCCAGCTCGAGCAGCAGATCGAGGCCGCGGCCGCCGCCGAGAGCGGCCAGGTCGAGGGCACCGAGCCGCTGGTCGGCGAGGAGGTCGGCCCCGAGCAGATCGCCGAGGTCGTCGAGGCCTGGACCGGCATCCCCACCGGCCGGATGCTGCAGGGCGAGAGCGCCAAGCTGCTCGAGATGGAGCAGGTCATCGGCGAGCGGCTCATCGGCCAGCGCCAGGCGGTCACCGCGGTCAGCGACGCCGTACGCCGCTCGCGCGCCGGCATCGCCGACCCCAACCGACCCACCGGCTCGTTCCTCTTCCTCGGCCCCACCGGCACCGGCAAGACCGAGCTGGCCAAGTCGCTGGCCGACTTCCTCTTCGACGACGAGCGCGCGATCGTGCGCATCGACATGAGCGAGTACTCCGAGAAGCACTCGGTCTCGCGGCTGGTCGGTGCCCCTCCCGGCTACGTCGGCTACGACGAGGGCGGCCAGCTGACCGAGGCCGTGCGCCGCCGGCCCTACTCGGTGGTGCTGCTCGACGAGGTCGAGAAGGCGCACCCGGAGGTCTTCGACATCCTGCTGCAGGTGCTCGACGACGGCCGGCTCACCGACGGGCAGGGCCGCACCGTCGACTTCCGCAACACGCTGCTGATCCTGACCTCCAACCTGGGCTCGCAGTACCTCGTCGACCCCGCGCTCGACGCGGAGGCCAGCCGAGAGAAGGTCCTGGCGCTGGTGCGGGCCTCGTTCAAGCCCGAGTTCCTCAACCGGCTCGACGAGATCGTCACCTTCGAGTCGCTGAGCCAGGAGGCGCTGACCCACATCGTCGACCTGCAGCTGGCGCTGCTGGAGAAGCGGCTGGCGGTGCGGCGGATCTCGATCGAGGTCACCGACGCCGCGCGCCGCTGGCTTGCCGAGACCGGCTACGACCCGGCGTACGGCGCCCGGCCGCTGCGCCGGCTGATCCAGACCGCCATCGGCGACCGGCTCGCGCGGATGCTCATCGGCGGCGAGGTCGTCGACGGGGGAGCCGTGCACGTCGACGTCGGCGAGGACGGGCTGGTGCTGGGCGCCTGACGTCGCGCGGCGGGACCGCCGGCGGGGGCGGCCGGGCTCAGGCCCCATCGCCCCCGCGGCGCCGGCCGAGCCAGCCGCCACCGAAGAGCGCCCAGACCACCAGGACCGGCTGGAAGAACAGCCGGACGAGGCGGGCGCGGTCGGTGTCGAGGCCGAACGCGTCGGTGCCCTCGACGTACTGCGCCACGTTGCCGGGGAAGATCACCACGAAGAACGCCGCGAGCAGCGCCCCGACGAGCCGGCGCCGCCGCGGCAGGGCCACGAAGGCCGCTCCCAGGCCGATCTCCACGACGCCCGAGCCGACCACGACCAGGTCGTCGTCGAGGGGGAACCAGTCGGGGACCTGCGCCTGGAACTCGGCGCGCTGGGTGGTCAGGTGCAGCACCCCGGCGCCCACCATGGCCGAGCCGAGCAGGAGTCGAGAGGCGGTGCGCAGCATCGAGGACATGACGCCAGCCTAGGAGCCGGCCTCGGGCGGCGCGGTCGTCTCACCTGCCGTCTGGTGGAATGGGTGCCATGTCAGATGCCGCCCCCGCCCGACCGCGGCAGGTGACGGTCGCTGCCTGGCTGATCATCCTCGGCTCGGTCTTCGTCGTCTTCTCCGCCTTCGGCCAGGTCTCCGCCGGCAGCTCGCTCGAGACCCGCGAACGCATCGAGACCCTGCTCTCCGAGCCGCCCGCCGAGGGCCTGGGCCTCGCGGTCGACACCGTGCTCGAGATCCTGCGGATCGTCGCGATGGTCGCCGCGGCCGCCGCGACCGCCACCGCCATCCTGGGCACGCAGGTGCTGCAGCGCTCCCGGTCGGCCCGGCTGTGGCTCTCGGTGCTGGCGGTGCCGCTCTTCCTCTCCGCCGCCTTCATCGGCGGCTTCATGGGCGCGCTGGTCGCGGCCGCCGTGGTGATGCTGTGGCTGCAGCCGGCCCGCTCCTGGCTGGCCGGCGAGCCATTGCCCGAGCGCTTCAACGCCGACGGCACCCTGCGCAAGGCCGAGGAGGCGCCGCGCAAGCAGACCCCTCCGCCCACGGCGCCTCCCACGCCTCCCGCTCCCCGGCACGAGCAGGAGCGCCAGCCGGTCGGTCACGCCGGCCCGCCGCCGCCGGCGTACCCCCAGCAGCAGCCCGGCCCGGCGCCGTACGCCGGCTTCGGCCAGGCGCAGCCCGAGCGGCCCCAGACGGCCCCGGTCGGCGGGCACGCCGCCCGCCCCCAGCGGCGCCCGGCCGCGCTGGCCTGGGCCTGCGCGCTGGTCTGGGTCGGCAGCGGCCTGGCCGTCGCTCTGATGCTGCTGGCCTCGCTGGTCTTCTCGGTCGTCACCGAGGCCGAGCTCCTGGAGGCCGCTGGTGACCAGCGTGCCGAGCTGGCCGCCCAGATCGAGGACCTGGGCTGGGAGAGCCTCGTCCAGGGCATCTACGCGGCGACCGCGGTCCTGGTCCTGGGGGGCATCGTGGCCAGCGTGCTGGCCGTGCTCGCCTTCCGCGGCGTGCGCTGGGCCCGCATCGCGCTGACCGTCTCGACGGGCGCCCTGACCGGCATGCTGCTGGCGGCGGTGCTGGCGGCTCCGCCGATGGTGCTGGTGCTCGTCCCCGTCGCCGCCACGTTCGTCCTGCTGCTGCTGCCCGGAGTGCGCGCCTGGCGACGCTGACCCGGCCCAGATCTCGCGCTGACCCGGCCTGAACTTCGCGCCGACCCGGCCCGGATCTCCCGGGTCGGCGTCAGGCGGTGAGGTCGGCGGCGGCCAGCCGGGCCAGGCCGTCCTCGATCACCGGCACGGTCTTGCAGAAGGCGAAGCGCACCAGGTGCCGCCCGGCGTCGGAGTCGGGGTAGAAGCCGCGCAGCGGGATCGCGACGACGCCGGCGCGCTCGGGCAGGGCCAGGCAGAAGGCCGTGGAGTCCTCCCAGCCCAGGTGCTCGACGTCGACGCTGGCGAAGTAGGTGCCCTGCGGCACCCGCGACGGGAGCCCGGCCGCCCCGAGGCCCGCGCAGAGCAGGTCGCGCCGCGACTGCAGGTCGCGGGCCAGCTCGAGCGGGAAGTCGGCCTCCTCGCGCAGGGCCTGGGCGACCGCCGGCTGCAGCGGCGAGCCGGAGGTGAAGGTCAGCCACTGCTTGGCGCCCAGCACCGCCTCGACCAGGTACGACGGCCCGGTCGCCCAGCCGACCTTCCAGCCGGTGAACGACCACGACTTGCCCACCGACGACAGGCTCAGGGTGCGCTCGGCCATGCCCGGCAGCGTGCTGATCGGGGTGTGCACGGCGTCGTCGAAGACCAGGTGCTCGTAGACCTCGTCGGTGATCACCACCAGGTCGTGCTCGACCGCCACGTCGGCCACGGCCTGCAGCTCCGCGGCTGAGAGCACGGTGCCGGTGGGGTTGTGCGGGGAGTTCAGCAGCACGAACCGGGTGCGCGGCGTGACCGCGGCGCGCAGCTCGGCCACGTCGAGGCGGTAGTCGGGCGCGCGCAGGGTGACCGGGCGTCGTACGCCGCCGGCCATCTGGATCATCGCGACGTAGGAGTCGTAGTAGGGCTCGAGCACCACCACCTCGTCGCCCGGGTCGACCAGGCCGAGCAGCGCGGCCGCGATGCCCTCGGTGGCGCCCGTGGTGGCGCAGACCTGGGTGTCGGGGTCGAGGTCGATGCCGTAGTGGCGGCGCTGGTGCTCGGCGACCGCCCGCCGCAGCGCCGGCACGCCGGTGCCGGGGGCGTACTGGTTGGCACCCTCCTCGACGGCCTGCGCGACCCGCGCCCGGCTGCTGGCCGGCCCGTCGACGTCGGGGAAGCCCTGGCCCAGGTTGACCGCCCCGGTGCGCAGCGCGAGCGCCGACATCTGCGTGAAGATCGTCGGCGGGATGCCGTCGAGGCGGTGCGCGGGGGAGGCGCCGCGGGGCCGGGGGACGGTGGAGGAGGCGGTGGACGTGCCGGGTGCAGCCATGGCCCCACCGTAGCCACGCGCCCGGGTCGGGTTGAATGTCTCGCGTGAGCGAGACGACTGCTGCCCCCGACGCCGCCCTGGCCGCCGACATCGACGCGCTGTGCCGCCTGACCGGCAGCTTCACCCTGCGCTCGGGCCAGGTGGCCCCGGAGTACTTCGACAAGTACCTCTTCGAGTCCGACCCGGCGCTGCTGCTGCGGGTGGCGCGCCAGATGGTGGGCCTGCTGCCCGACGACCCCGACGGCACCGGGCTGCTCGGCGGCCTCGAGCTCGGCGGCGTGCCGATCGCCACCATGGTCTCGAGCCTGACCGGGCGACCGGCGCTCTTCGTGCGCAAGAAGGCCAAGGAGTACGGCACCTGCAAGCTCGCGGAGGGCCCCGGCGTCGAGGGTCGCCGCGTGACGCTCATCGAGGACGTCGTCACCACCGGTGGCGCCGTGCGCGACGCGACCAACGCGCTGCGCGCCGCGGGCGCGGTCGTCGAGGTCGTCGTCTGCGCGATCGACCGCAGCCCCGAGGGCCAGGACCCGCTGGCCGACGTCGGGCTCGAGGTGCGCCCGGTGCTGACCAAGGCCCAGCTGGACGCCGTCTCGTGACCGAGGCCCGCACCCTCGCCACCAACCGCCCGCGCCACGCGCTGCCGCTCGACCTGGTCCGTGGCTTCCTGATCGGCTCCGCCGAGCTGGTGCCGGGCGTCTCCGGCGGCACGGTCGCGCTGGTCACCGGCGTCTACGAGCAGCTCATCGACTCCGCCCACCACGTCGTCTCGGCCGTACGCCGCCTGGTCACCGGCCCCGACCGGCTCGCCTCCGCCCGGGCCGAGCTCAAGCGCACCGACTGGTTCCTGATCCTGCCCGTGCTGGCGGGGATGGCCACGGCGCTGGTGACGATCGCGGGCCTGATGGGCTCGTTCGTCACCGACCACCCCGAGCTGTCGCGGGGGCTGTTCCTCGGCATGGTCGCGGTCTCGATCCTGGTGCCGCTGCGGATGATGCCCGCGGGGCACCGCCCGGCCTGGGTCGACGTGGTGCTGGTCGCGCTGGTGGCGGTCGCCACGTTCTGGACGGTCGGTCTGGCCGGCGGTGGCGCCGAGGCCGACCCGTCCCTGGTCGTCGTCTTCGGGGCGGCCGCGATCGCGATCTGCGCCCTCGTCGTGCCCGGCGTCTCGGGGTCGTTCTTCCTGCTCACCGTGGGCCTCTACACGACCACGCTCGAGGCCATCGACGGGCGCGACCTGGTCTACCTGGCCGTCTTCGCAGCGGGCGCGACGCTGGGCCTGGCCTCCTTCGTGCAGCTGCTCAACCACCTGCTCGACCACCGCCGGCGCACTACGCTGCTGGTGATGGTCGGACTGATGCTGGGCTCGCTGCGAGCGCTGTGGCCCTGGCAGTCGGTGCCCGAGACGTCCGCCGACGGCGAGGCCCACGGCCCGGGCGCACTGCTGGCGCCCTACGCGCCGGTGGCCGGGCCGGTGCTGCTGGCGCTGCTGGGCGCCGCGGTGGTGCTGGTGCTCGTGGTCGTCGAGTCGCGCGCGAACCGCGACGCCCCTGCCTGACGCCGGTCCGGGCCGGCTCGACGCGAAGTCCGGGCCGGGTCAGCGTGAGATCTGGGCCGGGTCAGCGCGAAGTCTGGGCCGGGTCAGGGAGTGCGGGACTCGCGGCGCCACTCGAGGACGAGCGGCACGGCGAAGACCGCGAGGATCAGCAGCAGGGCGAAGTCGAGGTTGTCGCCGAGCCAGGCGATCCCGCCGAGGAAGTAGCCGAGCAGGGTGATCCCCAGCACCCACAGGACGGCTCCGATGAAGCTCCACAGCCAGAAGGTGCGCCGCGGCATGCCGGTCGCGCCGGCCACGACGGTGATGAAGGTGCGCACGAACGCCACGAACCGGCCCAGCACCAGCGCGGTCGAGCCGTGCCGGTCGAAGAACTCGTGGGTCTGGTCGAAGTGCTTGCGCTTGATGATCCGCCCGTCGCGGGCGTAGAGGGGCGGCCCGATGCGCCGCCCGATCTCGTAGCCGACGACGTTGCCGCCGAAGGCGGCGGTGACCAGCAGCACCATCGAGATCACCAGCTCGGCGACGACCCCGCCGGGGAACAGGTCGATCTGGCCGGTGGCGATGAAGAGACCGAGGCTGAAGAGCAGCGTGTCGCCGGGCAGGAACGGGAACAGCAGCCCGCACTCCACGAAGATGACGGCCAGCGCGATCCAGAAGAGGGTCTCGCCGAAGTGGCCGAGCCACCACTCCAGCTGGAGCCAGTCGATGCCGAACAGGAACGGCTCGATACCCAGCACGACGTCAGCCTATCGGGCGGTGCCGACTAGCCTGCGGCGCGTGTCCTCCTCACCCCCCGACGACGTACGCCGAGCGCCCTACGACCCGATGCCGCACGGGCCGGTCGAGGTGGGCGTCGGCCCGTGGGAGGGCCCCTGGCCCACGGGCCCGCAGTGGGACCCCGAGCTGCTCGCCGGCGGCGACCGGCGCAACGTCGTCGACCGCTACCGCTACTGGAGCCTCGAGGCGATCCGCGCCGACCTCGACACCCGGCGCCACGACTTCCACGTCGCGATCGAGAACTGGCAGCACGACTTCAACATCGGCACCGTGGTGCGCAGCGCCAACGCGTTCCTGGCCGCCGAGGTGCACATCGTGGGCAACCGGCGCTGGAACCGGCGCGGTGCGATGGTCACCGACCGCTACCAGCACCTGCGCCACCACGAGGACGTGCCGGCGCTGCGCGACTACCTCCACGCGCTGCCGGGCGGGCCGGTCGAGCTGCACGGCATCGACAACCTGCCCGGCTCGCGGCCGCTGGAGGCCGGGCCGGTGCCGCGGCGGGTCTGCTTCCTGCTGGGCCAGGAGGGCCCGGGGCTCTCCGAGGGCGCCCGCGAGGCCTGCGACGCCACCTTCTCGATCGCCCAGTTCGGCTCGACGCGCTCGATCAACGCCTCGGCCGCCGCGGCGATCGCGATGCACTCGTGGGTGCGCGACCACGCCGACCTGGGCGACGAGCGCACCTGGCGCGGCTGAGCCGGCCCCCGCTGGTGCGCGGGAGCCGGCTCAGGGGTTCTGCTGTGGTCAGCGGCAGGCGCGCTCGAGGTCGAAGCGCTTGACCTGGCCGCGGTCGATGAAGACCTTGCGGGTGGCCAGCGCCTTGCCGCCCACCTCGCAGGTCAGCGTGTACTTCTCGCGCCGGCCGTCGGTGAAGGTCGACCGGGTCGCGTACTGCCCGACCTCGACGGTGTACGACGGGCTGACCGAGGCGTAGTTGACGACCCGCACCACGTAGGTGCCGGCGGCGGCGTCGGGCACCTGGACCTGCTCCTTCTCGCCGGGCGCGTTGCCGGACGTGCCGACCTCCACCAGCTCGCCGGAGGCGTCCTTGCGGTAGACCTCGAGGTCGAAGTCGTCGGGGGTGGGCCAGTCGAGGTCGATGCGCAGCACGTCGGAGGCCCTGCGCGCGACGTACTCGTGGTCGACGGTGCCGACGAGCGGCTCGGTGGTGCCACCCTCGATGGTCTCGCCGGCGAACGGCTCGGCGGCCAGCTCCTCGATGGGGCGCGCCTGCAGCAGCGGACGCGTCGAGGGGTTGACCACCCAGGAGAAGCGCCCCTTGCGGCCCACGGTGATGGTCGAGTCGAGGTGGTCCTCGAAGGAGGACTCCCACGTCGGGGACTCGAAGTCCTTGCGCAGGCGCAGCGTCGCGCCCTTGGGCGCCTTGCCCTTGAGGACGCCGTGCTTGCTGGTGTCGATGGCGTGCTGCAGCGCGAGCAGGTACGCCGCGCGGTTGCCGCGGCCCTCGTGCTCGCCGGCGCCGAGGTACTCGTCGACGACCTCGGGGAACGGCGGGTGGAACTCGTGCGCGCCGATCTCGAAGGTGTAGCCGTAGCCGCCGGTGGCGTTGTAGGACCAGTCCTCGGTGGTGCCGGTGGTGTCGTAGAGCTGCCAGCTGTTCTGGTTCAGGTAGCCGTTCTGGGCGCTCATCCGGGCCCCGAGCGCCTTGAGGCCCTTCTCGTCGGGGGCGTTGCCGACCGGGTTGCCGTCGGGGCCGATGGTCGTCGGCGCGACACCGTTGGGCCGCAGGATCAGGTTGGAGAAGGTGTGGTTCGAGATCATCATCGTCACCTGGCGCTCGCGCACCAGGGTCTGGATGTTCTGGGTCTCGGGCTCGGAGAACGCCGACGCGCCGCGGTACGTCGGGTCGAGGACGCCCGCCTCGACCTCGCCGGCCGCCGGGACCGGGCCGGCCGCGCCGGGGCCGCCCCAGAAGCCGCCGTAGTTGCGGTTGAGGTCGACGCCGAGGCCGAAGCCGCCCGGGCTGGTCAGCGTCAGCCGGCAGGTGCCGTCGGGGATGTCCTGGCCGTCGACCACCCGGCAGTTCTTGCGCTTGTAGGCCTGGCCGGGGGTGGCCAGCACGGTGCCGGTGCCGCCCAGCGGGTCGGCGTCGTTGAGGGCCCGCAGGTCGACGTACTCACCGTCGGTGCGCGAGAGGTCGAAGCCGTCGGGGTTGACGACCGGCACGACCAGCACCCGGGCCCTCTTCAGCATCCGGGTGATCTTCTTGTCCTTGCCGAAGCCCTGCGCCAGGTCGGTGGCGAACTCCATCGCCAGCTCGCCCGACGGCCACTCCCGGGCGTGGTGCAGGCCCATCAGCAGGAAGGTCGGCTTGCCCGACGCCTTCTTGTCCACGTCGGCGCCGATCTCGATCGCGTGCACGGTGTTGCCGTCGAGCGTCGGGTCGGCCAGGTCGAACATCCGCACGTGGCCCGGGAAGTCGGCGGCCAGCGTGGTCATGTCGGCGACGTAGTCGGCCAGGGTGCGGTAGGTGTCGCGGCCCGAGGGCAGCGGCGAGACGTCGACCGAGGCGGCGTACGCCTCGTTGAGCTCGGCGATCTCGACGCCGCGCTCGACGAGGTTCTCGATGCGCACGTCGTAGGTGAAGCCGGCGGCGCGCAGCGCGGCCCGGTCGGCGGCGGTGTGCAGCAGCACCTCGACGTAGTCGCGGCCGGCGTGCTCGGTCAGGTCGAGGCCGAGCTTCTGCAGCCGGGTGCGGTCGGCGCGCCCGGGCGTGTCGACGGTGACCAGCTGGGGCGCGAAGACGCTGGGTGCGGCCGTGGTCGCGGCGGCGCCGGTGGCGTTCACGGTGGCGGCCAGCGGGGCGGTCACCGCCAGCGCAGCGAGCGCGGCCAGGCCGGCGACGCGGCGGCGCGCCCGGCGGGGGTGGGGGAC
>NZ_JBDYKJ010000034.1:0-46820 GCF_040012395.1 Nocardioides sp. 31GB23
TGGGCTCGGAGATGTGAATAAGAGACAGGCCGCGACCCGGCCGCCCCGCCCCCACCGCACACTTCGACCTAAGGAACGCGACCACACGTGGCTGTCAACATCACCACTGACCTCCGAGTCGTCCGCAACATCGGCATCATGGCGCACATCGATGCCGGCAAGACGACCACCACCGAGCGCATCCTCTTCTACACCGGCATCACCTACAAGATCGGTGAGGTCCACGACGGCGGCGCCACGATGGACTGGATGGAGCAGGAGCAGGAGCGTGGCATCACGATCACCTCTGCTGCGACCACCTGCTGGTGGAAGGACCACCAGATCAACATCATCGACACCCCCGGCCACGTGGACTTCACGGCCGAGGTCGAGCGCTCCCTGCGGGTGCTCGACGGTGCCGTGGCCGTCTTCGACGGCGTGGCCGGTGTCGAGCCCCAGACCATGACGGTGTGGCGCCAGGCCAACAAGTACTCCGTGCCCCGGATGTGCTTCGTCAACAAGCTCGACCGCACCGGTGCGGACTTCTTCCGCTGCGTCGAGATGATGGTCGAGCGCCTCAACTCCACCCCGCTCGTGCTCCAGCTGCCGATCGGCGCGGAGTCCGACTTCCTCGGCGTCGTCGACCTGGTCGGCATGCGTGCCCTGACCTGGCGCGGCGAGACGACCATGGGTGAGGACTACGAGATCGAGGAGATCCCCGCGGAGATGGCCGAGCAGGCCGCCGAGTACCGCGAGAAGTTCCTCGAGACCCTCTCCGAGGCCGACGACGAGATCATGATGAAGTACCTCGAGGGCGAGGACTTCACCGTCGAGGAGCTCGAGGACGCGATCCGCCGCGCGACCCTGGCCGACAAGGTCAACCCGGTCCTGTGCGGCACCGCGTTCAAGAACAAGGGCGTCCAGCCCCTGCTCGACGCCGTCGTGAAGTACCTGCCCTCCCCGATCGACGTCGAGGGCATCACTGGCCATGCGGTCAACGACGAGGACAAGCCGGTCGTGCGCAAGCCCAGCGACGACGAGCCGTTCTCCGGCCTGGCCTACAAGATCGCCGCCGACCCGCACCTGGGCAAGCTGACCTACGTGCGCGTCTACTCCGGCAAGCTCGAGGCCGGCGCGACCGTGACCAACTCGGTCAACGGCCGCAAGGAGCGGATCGGCAAGGTCTACCAGATGCACGCCAACAAGCGTGAGGAGATCGCGTCGGTCGGCGCCGGCCAGATCGTGGCCGTCATGGGCCTGAAGGACACCAAGACCGGGCACACCCTCTGCGACCCGCAGAACCAGGTGGTCCTGGAGTCGATGACCTTCCCGGCCCCGGTGATCGAGGTCGCGATCGAGCCCAAGACCAAGTCCGACCAGGAGAAGCTCTCCACCGCGATCCAGCGCCTCTCCGACGAGGACCCGACCTTCACGGTCAAGTCCGACGAGGAGACCGGCCAGACGATCATCGCCGGCATGGGCGAGCTGCACCTGGAGATCCTGGTCGACCGGATGAAGCGCGAGTTCCGCGTCGAGGCCACCGTCGGCAAGCCGCAGGTGGCCTACCGCGAGACCATCCGCAAGGAGGTCAAGAACCACAGCTACACCCACAAGAAGCAGACCGGTGGTTCGGGCCAGTTCGCGAAGGTCGTCATCTCCGTCGGTCCCAGCATCGACGAGGAGACCGGCGCCGGAGCGGGCTACCAGTTCGTCAACAACGTCACCGGCGGCCGCGTCCCCAAGGAGTACATCCCCTCGGTGGACCAGGGTGCCCAGGAGGGCATGGAGTTCGGCGTCCTCGCCGGCTTCCCGATGGTCGACGTCAAGATGTCTCTCGAGGACGGCGCCTACCACGACGTCGACTCCTCGGAGCTGGCCTTCAAGATCGCCGGCAACCAGGCCTTCAAGGAGGCCGTCCGCATGGCGAAGCCGGTTCTCCTCGAGCCGATGTTCGCCGTCGAGGTGACCACCCCCGAGAGCTTCCTCGGTACGGTCATCGGCGACATCAACAGCCGTCGCGGCCAGATCCAGGCCCAGGAGGAGCGTCACGGTGACATGGTCATCGACGCGCTCGTCCCGCTGTCCGAGATGTTCGGGTACGTCGGAGACCTGAGGTCCAAGACCTCCGGCCAGGCGTCGTACTCGATGGAGTTCGACTCGTACGCCGAGGTTCCTTCGAACATCGCCGACGAGATCATCAAGAAGGTTCGCGGCGAGTAGTCTCTCCGAGTTCCTCGGCACCATCCCAGCAAGTACGAGTCAAGTACCAACCCACACCAGGAGGAGCCCCCAGTGGCTAAGGCGAAGTTCGAGCGGACCAAGCCGCACGTCAACATCGGCACCATCGGTCACATCGACCACGGCAAGACGACGCTGACCGCGGCCATCTCGAAGGTGCTTCACGACAAGCACCCGGACCTCAACGAGGAGTCGCCGTTCGACTCCATCGACAAGGCACCCGAGGAGCGTCAGCGCGGCATCACCATCTCGATCGCGCACATCGAGTACCAGACCGAGGCGCGCCACTACGCGCACGTCGACTGCCCCGGTCACGCCGACTACGTGAAGAACATGATCACGGGCGCGGCGCAGATGGACGGCGCGATCCTCGTGGTCGCCGCCACCGACGGCCCGATGCCGCAGACGCGTGAGCACGTGCTGCTCGCCCGCCAGGTCGGCGTGCCGGCCCTGGTCGTGGCGCTCAACAAGTGCGACATGGTCGACGACGAGGAGCTCATCGAGCTCGTCGAGATGGAGGTGCGCGAGCTCCTCTCGGAGTACGACTTCCCGGGTGACGACCTGCCGGTCGTCCAGGTGGCGGCCTTCCCGGCGCTGCAGGGCGAGCAGAAGTGGGTCGACTCCATCGCCGAGCTCATGGACGCGGTGGACTCCTACATCCCGCAGCCCGAGCGCGACACCGACAAGCCGTTCCTGATGCCCGTCGAGGACGTCTTCACGATCACCGGTCGTGGCACCGTCATCACCGGTCGCATCGAGCGCGGCATCGTCAAGGTGAACGAGGAGGTCGAGATCGTCGGCATCCGCGAGACCTCGCAGAAGTCCACGGTCACCGGCGTCGAGATGTTCCGCAAGCTGCTCGACGAGGGCCAGGCCGGTGAGAACGTCGGTCTGCTCCTGCGCGGTACCAAGCGCGAGGACGTCGAGCGCGGCATGGTCGTCATCAAGCCGGGCACCACGACCCCGCACACCAACTTCGACGCGTCGGTCTACATCCTGTCGAAGGAGGAGGGCGGCCGCCACACGCCGTTCTTCAACAACTACCGCCCGCAGTTCTACTTCCGCACCACGGACGTGACCGGCGTCGTGACCCTCCCCGAGGGCACCGAGATGGTCATGCCGGGTGACAACACGGAGATGTCGGTCGAGCTGATCCAGCCGATCGCCATGGACGAGGGCCTGCGCTTCGCGATCCGGGAGGGTGGCCGCACCGTCGGCGCCGGCCGGGTCACCAAGATCACCAAGTGATCCCCGCCGGTCGCTGACCGGCACCCCAGCACCACCAGCACGGCCCCGGACCTCCAGGTCCGGGGCCGTTCTGCGTGTCCGGACCTCCGCCGGCTCGGACGTGACGCGGATTCCGCGTCCCGACGGACGACCCGCGATGATGGAGCCATGTCCGAGCACCACCTGCGCACCGCCCCCGCGCGTCCGCACCAGAAGCTGACCGACGACGGCCGCCGGATGCGCGAGGTGCTCAGCTACTCGCGACGCGGCAGCAGGTTCACCCCGAGCCAGCAGGAGGCCTGGGACGCCCACGCGCAGGCGTGGGTGGTGCCCGACGAGGAGGTCGACCGCGCGGACGTCGACGTCGCCTCGTGGTTCGGGCGCGAGGCCCCGCTGGTCGTGGAGATCGGTTGCGGGGTGGGGGAGGCCACCGGCGTGCTGGCCGCGGCCCGCCCCGACGTCAACGTCCTGGCGCTGGAGGTGTGGCGCCCCGGCGTGGCGGCCTCGCTGGCCGAGGTCGCGGCGGCGGGCGCCGACAACGTGCGCTTCTGCTCCGTCGACGCCGCCTGGTGCCTGGAGCACCTGGTGCCCGAGGGCGGCCTCGCGGAGCTGTGGACGTTCTTCCCCGATCCCTGGCCCAAGACGCGCCACCACAAGCGGCGCCTGGTCTCGCCGGGCTTCGCCGCCGTGGTGGCCTCACGGCTGCAGGTCGGCGGCCTGTGGCGCCTGGCCACCGACTGGGCCGACTACGCCGACCAGATGCTCGAGGTGCTCGACGCCGAGCCGGCTCTCTCGGGCGGGCGGGTGCCGCGGTGGCAGGACCGGCCGGTCACGAAGTTCGAGCGCAAGGGCCGCGAGGCCGGTCGCGAGATCACCGACCTGGCCTACGCCAAGCACTGAGCCGCCTCGATTTGGACGAGGTCCGGCTGGTCTGCCAAGATGTTCAGGTTGCTCCGGCGGGTCGCCGGGGTGCGGCACACCTTGACTACTGAATCGCGTCTCCCCATCACCTGATGGATCGTGGCTCGGTGCTCGGCGTGCAGCCGCACCGCTCCTGCTGCACAGCAGGGGGGAGACCCGATCAGCCCGACGAACCGTCGGGCGTCACCCAGACAGCACAGCAGGCAGGACCCGGTCCTGTGTTGCGCCCGGAATTCGGTTCCGGCCCGCGACACGCCCGACCGCGGGGGTCGGCTGGGGTGAAGGACAGCAGGGGGGACCGACTCAAGCCCGAGGACGTCCCGGACACGCACGCGGCAGATGAGAAGTAAGGACGAGAGAGACCTATGGCGGGACAGAAGATCCGCATCAGGCTCAAGGCCTATGACCACGAGGTGATCGACACCTCGGCGCGCAAGATCGTGGACACGGTCACCCGCACGGGTGCCAAGGTCGCCGGCCCGGTGCCGCTGCCGACCGAGAAGAACGTGTACTGCGTCATCCGCTCGCCCCACAAGTACAAGGATTCCCGCGAGCACTTCGAGATGCGCACCCACAAGCGCCTCATCGACATCATCGACCCCACCCCGAAGACCGTCGACTCGCTGATGCGTCTCGACCTTCCGGCCGGTGTCGACATCGAGATCAAGCTCTGAGGTCCGAGGACATGACGATCGAACACAACATGAAGGGGCTGCTGGGCACCAAGCTCGGCATGACCCAGCTGTGGGACGAGAACAACCGCGTCGTCCCCGTGACCGTGATCGCTGCGAGCACCAACGTGGTCACCCAGGTCCGCACTCCCGAGGTCGACGGCTACAACGCCGTGCAGATCGGGTACGGCGAGATCGAGGGCCGCAAGGTGAACAAGCCGAGCGCCGGTCACTTCGCCAAGGCGGGTCTCACCCCGCGCCGCCACCTCGTCGAGCTCCGCACCTCCGCGGCCGGTGAGTACACCGTGGGCCAGGAGCTCGCGGTCGACACCTTCGCCGCCGGCGAGGAGATCGACGTGACCGGCACCAGCAAGGGCAAGGGCTTCGCCGGCGTCATGAAGCGTCACGGCTTCGCCGGTGTCTCCGCCTCGCACGGTGCCCACCGCAACCACCGCAAGCCCGGCTCGATCGGCGCCTGCGCCACGCCGGGTCGTGTGTTCCGTGGTCAGCGGATGGCCGGTCGCATGGGTAACGACACCGTCACCACCCAGAACATCACCGTGCACGCCGTCGACACCGACAAGGGCCTGATCCTGCTGAAGGGTGCCGTCCCCGGCCCCAAGGGTGGTCTCGTGGTGCTGCGTTCGGCCGCCAAGAAGACCCAGGAGGCCTGAGCATGGCTGTCAAGACCGTCAAGGTCGACCTGCCCGCCGACATCTTCGACGCCAAGGTCAACGTCCCGTTGATCCACCAGGTCGTCGTCGCGCAGCAGGCCGCGGCCCGCCAGGGCACGCACGCCACCAAGACCCGCGGCGAGGTCCGCGGCGGTGGCCGCAAGCCCTACAAGCAGAAGGGCACCGGTCGCGCCCGCCAGGGCTCGACCCGCGCGCCCCAGTTCGCCGGTGGTGGCACCGTGCACGGCCCGCAGCCGCGCAGCTACGACCAGCGCACGCCCAAGAAGATGAAGGTCGCCGCCCTGCGCGGTGCCCTCTCCGACCGGGCCCGCCACGACCGCATCCACGTCGTCGAGTCGCTCGTCCAGGGCGAGAAGCCCGCCACCAAGGCCGCACTGGCCTCGCTGGCCGAGCTGACCGACCGCACCAAGTTCCTCGTCGTGCTCGAGCGCGCCGACTCCACGACCTGGCTCTCGCTGCGCAACGCGCCCGAGGTCCACGTCGTCGCCGTCGACCAGCTCAACACCTACGACGTGCTCGCGGCCGACGACATCGTGTTCAGCAAGGGCGCCTACGACGCGCTCGTCGCCGGCACCGCCACGTCGACCAAGGAGGTTTCCAAGTGAGCACCCTGCACAAGGACCACCGCGACGTGCTGCTCGCGCCGGTCGTCTCCGAGAAGAGCTACAGCCTCCTCGACACGAACAAGTACACGTTCGTGGTGCGCCCCGACGCCAACAAGACCGAGATCAAGATCGCCGTCGAGAAGATCTTCAACGTCAAGGTCACCTCGGTGAACACGCTGAACCGCCCCGGCAAGACCCGTCGCACGCGCAACGGGCTGGGCAAGCGCAAGGACACCAAGCGCGCCATCGTCAGCCTCGCCGAGGGTCACCGCATCGACATCTTCGGAGGTCCGGTCTCCTGACCGGGCCTGACGACACGAGGACTGAACACACATGGCTATCCGCAAGTACAAGCCGACAACGCCGGGCCGACGCGGCTCGTCGGTCGCCGACTTCGTCGAGATCACTCGCACGACGCCGGAGAAGTCGCTGACGGTGCCGCTGCCCAAGAAGGGCGGCCGCAACAACCAGGGCCGGATCACCACCCGGCACCAGGGTGGCGGTCACAAGCGTGCCTACCGGATCATCGACTTCCGTCGCTACGACAAGGACGGCGTCCCCGCGAAGGTCGCCCACATCGAGTACGACCCGAACCGCACGGCGCGCATCGCGCTGCTGCACTACGCCGACGGCGAGAAGCGCTACATCATCGCTCCTCGCGGCCTGGCGCAGGGCACCGTGGTCGAGTCGGGCACCGGTGCTGACATCAAGACCGGCAACAACCTCCCGCTGCGCAACATCCCGGTGGGTTCCACGATCCACTGCGTGGAGATGCGTCCCGGCGGCGGCGCCAAGATCGCCCGCTCGGCCGGCAACTCCGCCCAGCTCGTGGCCCGCGAGGGCTCGCGCGCCACGCTGCGCCTGCCCTCCGGCGAGATGCGCTTCGTCGACGTGCGCTGCCGCGCCACGCTCGGCGAGGTCGGCAACGCCGAGCAGTCGAACATCAACTGGGGCAAGGCCGGCCGCATGCGCTGGAAGGGCAAGCGCCCGACCGTGCGCGGTGTGGTCATGAACCCGGTCGACCACCCGCACGGTGGTGGCGAGGGCAAGACGTCCGGTGGACGTCACCCGGTGTCCCCCTGGGGCAAGCCCGAGGGCCGCACGCGCAAGCGCAAGGCCTCCGACTCCCAGATCATCCGTCGCCGCAAGTCCGGCAAGGGTAGGAAGTAAACGACATGCCTCGCAGCCTGAAGAAGGGCCCCTTCATCGATGGCCACCTGCAGAAGAAGGTGGACGCGGAGAACGAGAAGGGCACCCACAACGTCATCAAGACCTGGTCGCGCCGGTCGATGATCGTGCCGGACATGATCGGTCACACGATCGCCGTGCACGACGGTCGCAAGCACGTCCCGGTCTTCGTCACCGACTCGATGGTCGGTCACAAGCTGGGCGAGTTCGCCCCGACCCGCACGTACCGCGGACACGTCAAGGAAGACCGGAAGGGACGTCGCCGATGAGCACCACCGAGCGCATGCGCACGAGTGCCCGCCGCGAGACGCTTCTCGGCGATCAGCCGGGGGCCTTCGCGACCGCCCGCTTCACGCGGATCACGCCGATGAAGGCGCGCCGGGTCGTGGACATGGTCCGCGGCATGGCCGTCGACGAGGCCCTGGCGCTGCTGCAGTTCGCGCCCCAGGCCGCGGCGCAGACCGTCTACAAGGTCCTCGAGAGCGCCATCGCCAACGCCGAGACCACCGAGGGCCTGGCCGCTGCCGACCTCGTCGTCTCCGTCGCGATGGTCGACGAGGGTCCCACGATGAAGCGCTGGCGCCCGCGGGCCCAGGGCCGGGCCACGCGCATCAACAAGCGCACGAGCCACATCACCCTGGCCGTCCAGCCCGCCGACGTGGTGGCCGCGAAGGCCACCAAGCGCGGCCCGAAGAACGGAAAGAGTGCCTGATGGGACAGAAGATCAACCCCAACGGCTTCCGCCTGGGTATCAGCACCGACCACAAGTCGCGCTGGTACGCGGACAAGCTGTACAAGTCCTACGTCGGCGAGGACGTCGCCATCCGCAAGCTGCTCAGCAAGGG
The DNA here is from genome assembly GCF_040012395.1 of Nocardioides sp. 31GB23. Classification (NCBI taxonomy): domain Bacteria; kingdom Bacillati; phylum Actinomycetota; class Actinomycetes; order Propionibacteriales; family Nocardioidaceae; genus Nocardioides; species Nocardioides sp. 31GB23. The sequence goes on from NZ_JBDYKJ010000034.1 coordinate 8,370, forward strand.
CATGGAGCGGGCCGGCATCGCCAAGGTCGAGATCGAGCGCACCCGTGACCGCGTGCGTGTGGACATCCACACCGCGCGTCCCGGCATCGTCATCGGTCGCCGTGGCGCCGAGGCCGACCGCATCCGTGGCGAGCTCGAGAAGCTCACCGGCAAGCAGGTGCAGCTGAACATCCTCGAGGTCAAGAGCCCCGAGATGGACGCCCAGCTCGTCGCCCAGGGCGTCGCCGAGCAGCTCGCCGGTCGCGTGCAGTTCCGCCGCGCGATGCGCAAGGCGATGCAGACCACGATGCGCTCGGGTGCCAAGGGCATCCGGATCCAGTGCTCGGGTCGCCTCAACGGCGCCGAGATGTCGCGCACGGAGTTCTACCGCGAGGGCCGCGTGCCCCTGCACACCCTGCGTGCCGACATCGACTACGGCTTCTACGAGGCCAAGACCACCTTCGGCCGCATCGGCGTGAAGGTCTGGATCTACAAGGGCGAGGTGTCCGGCTCCCGTGCCGAGCGCCAGGCCCAGGCCGCCTCGCGCGCCGGTGTCCCCGGTCGCGGCGGCAGCAACCGCCCCGCGCGTGGTGGCGAGCGTCCCAGCCGCGGCTCCCGCGGTGATCGTCCGGCCCGCTCGGACCGCGAGGGCTCGGCCCCCGCTGCCGACGCGCCGGCGCAGGCCGCTGCCCCCGCTGAGTCCACGGCCGGATCGGAGGCCTGAGAAATGTTGATGCCCCGTCGCGTCAAGCACCGCAAGCAGCACCACCCCAAGCGGACCGGTATGGCCAAGGGCGGCACGCAGCTCGCCTTCGGTGACTTCGGCATCCAGGCGGTGGAGGGTCACTACGTCACGAACCGGCAGATCGAGTCGGCTCGTATCGCGATGACCCGTCACATCAAGCGAGGCGGCAAGGTGTGGATCAACATCTACCCCGACCGCCCGCTGACCAAGAAGCCCGCCGAGACCCGCATGGGTTCGGGCAAGGGCTCCCCCGAGTGGTGGGTGGCGAACGTCAAGCCCGGCCGCGTCATGTTCGAACTTTCCGGCGTCACCGAGGACGTTGCCCGCGAGGCCATGCGCCGCGCGATGCACAAGCTCCCGATGAAGTGCCGGTTCATCTCGCGAGAGGCGGGTGAATTCTGATGGCCAACGGTGTCAAGGCCCACGAGCTCGACGAGATGAACGACGTCGACCTCGAGGCACGTCTGCGCGAGGCCAAGGAGGAGCTGTTCAACCTCCGGTTCCAGGCGGCCACCGGCCAGCTGGAGAGCCACGGTCGTCTGCGGACGGTCAAGAAGGACATCGCCCGGATCTACACCGTGGTGCGTGAGCGCGAGCTCGGCATCCGGACCACCCCGGGCAGCGACGAGAACGAGGACGGTGCCGCATGAGCGAGCAGGCAGTCGACAACGGCACCCCGCGCAACGACCGCAAGGTCCGCGAGGGTCTCGTCGTCAGCGACAAGATGGACAAGACCGTGGTCGTCTCCGTCGAGGACCGCGTCAAGCACGCGCTCTACGGCAAGGTGCTGCGCAAGACCAGCAAGCTCAAGGCGCACGATGAGCAGAACGAGTGCGGCACCGGCGACCGGGTCCTGATCATGGAGACCCGCCCGCTGTCGGCGACCAAGCGCTGGCGCGTGGTCGAGATCCTCGAGCGCGCCAAGTGACCCCTCGCCCCGCGCGAGCGAACAACCCCACCAGTTCGGCCAGGCTCGCCGTCCCTGAGACGCCGAGAACCGGCACGACAACCAGGAGAAATCGATGATTCAGCAGGAGTCGCGACTCAAGGTCGCCGACAACACCGGTGCGAAGGAGATCCTCTGCATCCGTGTTCTCGGCGGCTCGGGTCGGCGCTACGCCGGTATCGGCGACACCATCGTCGCCACCGTCAAGGACGCGATCCCCGGCGGCAACGTGAAGAAGGGTGACGTCGTCAAGGCCGTCATCGTGCGCACCGTCAAGGAGCGCCGCCGGGCCGACGGGTCCTACATCCGCTTCGACGAGAACGCGGCAGTGATCCTCAAGACCGATGGCGAGCCGCGCGGTACGCGCATCTTCGGCCCCGTCGGTCGTGAGCTTCGGGAGAAGAAGTTCATGAAGATCATCTCGCTCGCCCCGGAGGTGCTCTGAGCCATGGGCAAGAGTGTGAACATCAAGAAGGGCGACACCGTCAAGGTGATCGCCGGCAAGGACAAGGGTGCCGAGGGCAAGGTCATCCAGGTGCTCCGCGAGGAGCAGCGGGTGATCGTCGAGGGTGTGAACCGCATCAAGCGCCACACCAAGGTCGTCAACCAGGGCGGGCGTGACGGCAGCACCGGCGGCATCATCACCGCTGAGGCCTCCATCCACGTCTCCAACGTGATGCTGCTCGAGGACGGCGCCACGACCCGGATCGGCTTCCGCCGTGACCAGGTCACCAAGCGTCGCCCGGACGGCTCGACCTACGAGGCCGAGCGCAGCGTCCGCATCTCGCGCAAGACCGGCAAGGAGATCTGAGATGACTGAGACCCAGACCACCGACGCGCCGGAGATCTCGGCGAAGGTGCCGCCGCGGTTCAAGACCCGCTACCGCGAGGAGATCCTCCCCGCGCTCAAGGCGGAGTTCGAGATCGCCAACGTCATGCAGGTGCCCGGCCTGACCAAGATCGTGGTCAACATGGGCGTCGGCGAGGCTGCGCGCGACTCGAAGCTGATCGAGGGTGCGGTCAAGGACCTCACCGCGATCACCGGCCAGAAGCCGACCGTGACCAAGGCCCGCAAGTCCATCGCGCAGTTCAAGCTGCGCGAGGGCATGCCGATCGGTGCGCACGTCACGCTGCGCGGCGACCGCATGTGGGAGTTCCTGGACCGCCTGCTGACCCTGGCGCTGCCCCGCATCCGTGACTTCCGGGGTCTCAACCCCGGCCAGTTCGACGGTCGCGGCAACTACACCTTCGGTCTGACCGAGCAGGTCATGTTCCACGAGATCGACCAGGACAAGATCGACCGCTCGCGCGGCATGGACATCACCGTGGTCACCACGGCCACCACTGACGACCAGGGCCGCGCGCTGCTCAAGCAGCTCGGCTTCCCGTTCAAGGAGAACTGACATGGCGAAGACCGCCCTGAAGGTCAAGGCTGCTCGCAAGCCGAAGTTCGCGGTGCGTGGCTACACCCGTTGCCAGCGCTGCGGCCGCCCCAAGGCCGTGTACCGCAAGTTCGGCCTGTGCCGGATCTGCCTGCGCGAGATGGCGCACCGCGGCGAGCTGCCCGGCGTGACCAAGTCCAGCTGGTGAACCAGACCTCCCGTTCCATCTACACACGATCGCTGCAGGTCGCCCTTGAGATGCAGGGGCGAAACCACGGTGGAGAAAGGGCCTCACGGCCATGACGATGACTGACCCGATCGCAGACATGCTGACCCGTCTGCGCAACGCCAACCAGGCGTACCACGACGCTGTGACCATGCCGTACAGCAAGCTCAAGCAGGGCGTCGCGGAGATCCTCAAGCAGGAGGGGTACATCACCTCCTTCGACGTTGCCGAGCCTGCTGAGGGCGAGGTCGGCAAGACGCTGACCATCACCCTCAAGTACGGCCGCAACCGGGAGCGCTCCATCGCGGGCGTTCGCCGCATCAGCAAGCCGGGCCTGCGGGTCTACGCCAAGCACACGGGTCTCCCGAAGGTGCTGGGCGGACTGGGCGTCGCGATCATCTCGACGAGCCAGGGCCTGCTGACCGACCGCCAGGCAAACCAGAAGGGCGTGGGTGGGGAAGTCCTCGCCTACGTCTGGTGACGACGAGACCGAGATAGGAGAAACGAAGCATGTCGCGCATTGGCAAGCTCCCCGTCGCGGTCCCGTCCGGTGTCGACGTGGCGATCGACGGCCCGCTGGTGACTGTGAAGGGGCCCAAGGGCACCCTCTCGCACTCCGTGGCGAGCCCGATCACCGTCGAGCAGGGTGACGGCGTCCTCGACGTCAAGCGTCCTGACGACGAGCGCGAGTCGCGCTCGTTGCACGGGCTGACCCGCACGTTGGTCAACAACATGGTCGTCGGTGTCACCGACGGCTACGAGAAGAAGCTCGAGATCGTCGGCGTGGGCTACCGCGTCCTCTCGAAGGGCCCGACCCAGCTGGAGTTCCAGCTCGGGTACTCCCACCCGATCATCGTCGACGCCCCCGAGGGCATCTCGTTCACGGTCGAGGGCCCCACCAAGCTCGGTGTCCAGGGCATCGACAAGCAGCTCGTCGGTGAGGTCGCGGCCAACATCCGCAAGCTGCGCAAGCCGGAGCCCTACAAGGGCAAGGGCGTGCGTTACGCCGGCGAGCAGGTCCGCCGCAAGGTCGGAAAGGCTGGTAAGTGACCATGGGTATCTCGCTGTCGAACAACAAGCACACTGCGACGCGCACCCGTTCGCGTCTGCGCCGTCAGATGCGCGGTCGCAAGAAGGTGCACGGCACCGCCGAGCGTCCGCGTCTCGTCGTGACCCGCAGCTCCAAGCACATCTCCGTCCAGGTCGTGGACGACCTCGTCGGCAAGACGCTGGCCAGCGCCTCCACCATGGAGGGCGACCTGCGGGGCTACGAGGGCGACAAGACCGCCAAGGCGAAGAAGGTCGGCGAGCTCGTCGCCGAGCGCGCCAAGGCTGCCGGAGTCGACGGGGTCGTCTTCGACCGCGCCGGCAACAAGTACCACGGTCGCGTCGCGGCCCTGGCGGACGGCGCCCGCTCGGGCGGCCTGACCTTCTGATCGCACGTACAGCAACAACAGAGAAGAGGAAAGTCTCATGAGCGGAGCCCAGCGCGGACAGCGTGGTGGCGAGCGCCGTGGTCGCGACGACCGTCGCGGTAACCAGGGCGCGGACAAGACCGCCTACATCGAGCGCGTCGTTGCGATCAACCGTGTCGCCAAGGTCGTGAAGGGTGGTCGTCGCTTCAGCTTCACCGCCCTCGTGGTCGTCGGTGACGGTGAGGGTCTGGTCGGCGTCGGCTACGGCAAGGCCAAGGAGGTGCCCGCGGCGATCGCCAAGGGCGTCGAGGAGGCGAAGAAGAACTTCTTCCGCGTCCCTCGCATCCAGGGCACCATCCCGCACCCGGTCCAGGGGGAGAAGGCGGCTGGCGTCGTCATGCTCCGCCCGGCCGCGCCCGGTACCGGTGTGATCGCCGGTGGCCCGGTGCGTGCGGTGCTCGAGTGCGCCGGCATCCACGACATCCTGAGCAAGTCCCTGGGATCGTCGAACCAGATCAACATCGTGCACGCGACCGTCGAGGCGCTGCGCATGCTCGAGCAGCCCGAGGCCGTGGCCGCCCGTCGTGGGCTGCCGGTCGAGGACGTCGCTCCGGCGGCGCTGCTCAAGGCGCGCACCGAGGTCCCGGCGGGCGTGTCGCAGGAGGTGTCCTCCTGATGGCACAGCTCAAGGTCCAGCAGAACAAGGGCCTGGTCGGTCTCAAGGCCAACCAGCGCGAGACGCTGCGCACGCTCGGTCTCAAGCGGATCGGCGACGTGGTCGTCAAGGAGGACCGCCCGGAGATCCGGGGCATGGTCAACACGGTTCGTCACCTGGTGACCGTCGAGGAGGTCGAGTGACATGACGACGCTCAAGCTGCACCACCTGCGCCCGGCCAAGGGCGCCAAGACCGCCAAGACCCGCGTGGGTCGCGGTGAGGCCTCGAAGGGCAAGACCTCGGGTCGCGGTACCAAGGGCACCAAGGCCCGCTACCAGGTCCCGGTCGCCTTCGAGGGTGGCCAGATGCCCATCCACATGCGGCTCCCGAAGCTCAAGGGCTTCAAGAACCCGTTCAAGGTGGAGTTCCAGGTCGTCAACCTGGACCGTCTCAGCGCACTGTTCCCCGAGGGTGGCACCGTCACCGTCGAGGACCTCGTCGCCAAGGGGGCCGTTCGCGACGGTCACCCGGTGAAGGTGCTGGGCCAGGGCGACATCTCGGTCAAGGTCGACGTGAGCGCCCAGGCGTTCTCGGCCTCGGCCGTCTCGAAGATCGAGGCCGCCGGCGGCTCGACCACCACGGTCTGAGCCCAGGGCGACACCACGATGAGGGCGCGGGAGAGCGCCGCCGTGAGGCGGCCTCCCGCGCCCTTCGTCGTCGGTGCCCCCGGGTCGTTGCCCGGTCCGCCGGGGAGCGTGACATCGTGGCGAGCTCAGCCTGTTAGGCTTCCCGAGGCTTCCTGGGTGTGCCCGGGGAGCCGTCATTCTGTGTGGAGAAAGAGGATCTCGTGCTAGGCGCTTTCGCCAACGCTTTCAGGACGCCGGACCTGCGGCGCAAGCTGCTCTTCGTCCTGATGATCATCGTGATCTTCCGGGCCGGGTCCCAGATCCCGGCGCCGGGGGTGGACGTCGCCAACGTGCAGCAGTGCATCGACCTGGCCTCCCAGGGCGAGAACGCGAGCCTGTACAGCCTGGTGAACCTGTTCTCGGGCGGGGCGCTGCTGCAGCTGACGATCTTCGCGCTCGGGATCATGCCCTACATCACCGCCAGCATCATCCTGCAGCTGCTCGTCGTGGTGATCCCACGGCTCGAGGCGCTGAAGAAGGAGGGCCAGGCGGGCCAGACCAAGATCACCCAGTACACGCGCTACCTGACGCTGGGGCTCTCGGTCCTGCAGGCCACCGGCATCGTGGCGCTGGCGCGCTCGGGCAACCTGCTGCAGTGCGAGCTGCCGCTGCTGCATGACGAGTCCACCTCGACGTTCCTGACCATGGTGATCACGATGACCGCCGGCACGGCCGTCATCATGTGGCTCGGTGAGCTGATCACCGAGCGGGGCGTCGGCAACGGCATGTCGATCCTGATCTTCTGCCAGGTCGTCGCGACCTTCCCCGCAGCACTGTGGGAGGTCCAGAAGTCGCAGGGCTGGTGGCTCTTCGGCGTCGTGCTGGCCATCGGCCTGGTGATCGTGGCCGCGGTGATCTTCATCGAGCAGGCCCAGCGCCGGATCCCGGTCCAGTACGCGCGGCGCATGGTCGGGCGCAAGATGTTCGGCGGCTCCTCCACCTACATCCCGCTCAAGGTGAACCAGGCCGGCATCATCCCGGTCATCTTCGCCTCGTCGCTGCTCTACCTGCCGGCGATGGCGGTGCAGTTCAACCAGAACAGCTCCTCGGGCTGGATCACCTTCGTGAGCCGCTACTTCGTCAACGGCGACCACCCGTTCTACATGATCACCTACTTCGCGCTGATCGTGTTCTTCACCTACTTCTACGTGTCGATCACCTTCAACCCCCACGAGGTGGCCGACAACATGAAGAAGTACGGCGGCTTCATCCCCGGGATCCGGGCGGGCAAGCCGACCGAGGACTACCTGTCCTACGTCCTGTCCCGCATCACGCTGCCGGGCGCTCTCTACCTGGGTCTGATCGCACTCATCCCGCTGATCGCACTGGTGCTCATCGAGGCCAACCAGAACTTCCCGTTCGGCGGCACCTCCATCCTGATCATGGTGGGCGTCGCGCTCGACACGGTGAAGCAGATCGAGAGCCAGCTCCAGCAGCGCAACTACGAAGGATTCCTGCGTTGAGGCTGATCCTGATGGGCCCCCCGGGGGCCGGCAAGGGCACCCAGGCCAAGTTCGTGGCCGAGCACTACTCGGTGCCCGCGATCTCCACCGGTGACATCTTCCGGGCCAACGTGTCCCAGGGGACCCCCCTGGGCCTCGAGGCCCAGCGCTACATGGACGCCGGTGACTACGTCCCCGACGAGGTCACCAACTCCATGGTGTCCAACCGCATCGCCGAGGACGACGCCAGCAACGGCTTCCTGCTCGACGGCTACCCGCGCACCCTGGCCCAGGTCGAGGAGCTCGACGCGATGGTGGGCGCCCGCGAGGAGCGCATCGACGCCGTCGTGGTGCTGACGGTCGAGATGGACGAGATCGTGCAGCGGCTGCTCCAGCGCGCCCAGACCGAGGGTCGTGCCGACGACACCGAAGAGGTCATCCGGCGCCGCCAGGAGGTCTACGCCGAGCAGACCGAGCCGCTCATCGAGGTCTACCGCGAGCGCGGCCTGCTCGTCGAGGTCGACGGCATGGGCGAGGTCGCCGAGGTGACCCGCCGGGTGCTCGAGGCGCTCGACTCCTCGCCGCGCGGCTGAGGTCGCTGCTCCGTGGGACTGCGTGACCGAGGGCTGGAGATCAAGAGCGCCGAGCAGGTCGACCTGATGCGCAAGGCCGGGCTGGTCGTGGGGGAGACCCTCGAGCTGATGCGGTCGTCGGCGCGCGCCGGCGTCTCCACGGCCGAGCTCGACGCCATCGCCGAGGACAGCATCCGCTCGCGCGGCGCGACCCCGTCGTTCAAGGGCTACTACGGCTTCCCGGGCTCGATCTGCACCTCGGTCAACGACGTGGTCGTCCACGGCATCCCCGACGCGCGGGTGCTCGCCGACGGCGACGTGGTCTCCATCGACTGCGGCGCGATCGTGGACGGCTGGCACGGCGACGCCGCCATCACCGTCGCGGTGGGGGAGGTGGCCCCCGAGGTGCGAGAGCTGATGCGCACCACCCAGGAGGCGCTGTGGCGTGGCATCGCCGCCGCGCGTCCGGGTGGCCGGGTCACCGACATCTCCCACGCGGTCGAGACCCACGTGCGGGCCCAGGGCTCCTACGGCATCCTCGAGGACTACGTCGGGCACGGCATCGGCACCGAGATGCACCTGCCCCCCAACGTGCCGAACTACGGCAAGCCGGGCCGCGGGCCGCGGCTGGTCGAGGGCCTGGCGCTCGCCGTGGAGCCGATGATCACCCTGGGCGGCAAGGACACCGCCGTGCTCGAGGACGACTGGACCGTGGTGACCACCGACGGCAGCTGGTCGGCCCACTACGAGCACACCTTCACGCTCACCGAGACCGGCACCTGGGTGCTGACCGCGCTCGACGGCGGTGAGGACGCCCTGCGCGAGCTCGGCGTCGCGTTCGGCGGCCGCTGACCGGCTGACCGCGCGGGCCCGGGCGGCGTACGCCCTCGTCGAGGCGGGGCTGTGCCCACGCCCGTGCCATGATGGGCGCCGCAGGGGGGAGTATTCCTTCGTCACCGCCTCGTCAGCACGACCGGTCCTCGACCGGTCCGGGGCCGTGGGTCGCAGCAGCGGCGGGAGAGACCTCGGCGCCCTCGCCAACCCCATGACCCAGGAGGAACCCTGTGGACGTCTCCGCCCTCGAATGGGGCATCACGATCACCGTCACGTGTGCCGTGCTGCTCTTCGACGTCATCCTCATCTCGCGCAAGCCGCACGAGCCCACCATGCGCGAGAGCACGATCGCGTTCATCCTGTACATGACCGCCGCGGCGCTGTTCGGCCTCTGGACCTGGGTCTTCCACGGCCAGGAGTACGGCGTCGACTACTTCACCGGCTTCGTGGTGGAGAAGAGCCTCTCGGTCGACAACCTCTTCGTCTTCATCGTGCTGATGGCGGCCCTGAAGGTGCCCCGCAAGTACCAGCAGGAGGCCCTGATGGTGGGCATCATCCTGGCCCTGGTCTTCCGCGGCATCTTCATCGCGGTCGGCTACGCGCTGATCCAGAACTTCAGCTGGGTCTTCTACATCTTCGGTGCCTTCCTCATCTACACCGCGATCAACCTGGTGCGCTCCTACCGCAAGCACGAGGAGGAGCACCCCGAGGACTCGCGCATCGTGAAGTTCGCGCAGAACCACCTCAACGTCGGGGACTCCTGGCACGGCCTGAAGCTCTTCTACCGCGAGAACGGCGTGCGCTTCGCCTCCCCGATGCTCATCGTCATCATCGCGCTGGGCTTCACCGACGTGCTGTTCGCGCTCGACTCGATCCCCGCGATCTTCGGCATCACCCAGGAGCCCTACCTGGTCTTCACCGCCAACGTCTTCGCGCTGATGGGCCTGCGCCAGCTCTACTTCCTGATCGGCGGCCTGCTCGAGCGCCTGGTCTACCTGTCGCTGGGGCTCTCGTTCATCCTGGCCTGGATCGGCGCCAAGCTGGTGATCCACGCCCTCTACGAGAGCGAGGTCATCGGCTGGGAGGTGCCGACGCTGCTGAGCTTGGCGGTGATCCTGGTGGCCCTGACGATCACGGCCCTGGCCAGCCTGGCCAAGACGAAGTCGGACGAGAAGGCCGAGGTCGAGAAGAGCGACGTGCCGCCGGCACCGCGCGCGTCGGAGTAGCGCCAGCGGAATAAGCGACGGGTCGTCGAGCGCTCCTCGTGGGTGACCTCGCCGACTCTCTCCGTCCTCGACCTGGTGCCCGTGCGCACCGACCAGACCACCTCGGACGCGGTGCGCGCCAGCCTCGACCTGGCCCGCGTCGCCGACGAGGTCGGGGCCGCGCGCTACTGGGTGGCCGAGCACCACAACATGCCCGCGGTCGCGGCCACCAACCCGCCCGTGCTGATCGGCCTGCTGGCCGCGGCCACCAGCCGCATCCGGGTCGGCTCCGGCGGGGTGATGCTGCCCAACCACGCGCCGCTGGTCGTCGCCGAGCAGTTCAGCCTGCTCGAGGCCGCGTTCCCGGGCCGCATCGACCTGGGGATCGGCCGGGCGCCCGGCACCGACCCGGTCACGTCGTACGCGCTGCGCCACGGTGCCGGCGGGGTCGGCGACGACGCCGTCTCGCGCTTCCCCGAGTACGTCGACAACGTCGCCGCGATGATGGCCCCGGAGGGCGTGGGCGTCTCGGTGCAGGGCCGCACCCAGTCGCTGCGCGCCACCCCGGTGGCCGCGAGCGTGCCGACCATGTGGCTGCTGGGCTCCTCCGACTACTCCGCGCGGCTGGCCGCTGAGCGCGGCCTGCCCTACGTCTTCGCGCACCACTTCTCGGGGCAGGGGACCGCCGAGGCGCTGGCGCTCTACCGCGAGGGCTTCCGCCCCTCGGAGGTGCTCGACGCGCCGCGGACCTTCCTGACCGTCAACGCCGCCGTCGCACCCACGGCCGAGGAGGCGCAGCGCCTGGCGCTGCCGCACCTGCAGATGATGCTGGCGCTGCGCACGGGCCAGCTGCTGAGCGCCCAGCGCCTCGTCGAGGAGGCCGAGGAGGTGGGCGTGCCCGAGCAGCAGCAGCCGCTCGTGGAGGCCATGTCGCGGCGCTGGGTGATCGGTGACCCCGAGACCGCGCGCGCCCGCCTCGCCGAGCTCGCCGCCGAGCACGGGGTCGACGAGGTGATGGTGCACCCGGTGGCGTCGGCGTACGCCGGCACCGACCCGGCCGCCTCTCCCGCCCGCGAGCAGACCCTGCGCCTGCTGGCGTCCTGATTAGGGATCCCGAGCGGGCCGCGTCTATGCTGGCGTGTCGGCCCAACGTGGGTCTGTTTCGTGGCGCCTCGCGGCTGCCCGATGTCGTGCTCGACCACCTCGACAGAGAAGGTCAGGCACGTCCGGGTGAGGGGCCAGGGGACGACCGCACGAGGTCCACCGGCACGAGGTCCGCCTCGTCGCCGGAGGTTCCCGGGCCACCTGCCCCGGCACCCGCCGGTGCAGCGCAGCAAACGATAGACAACAGATTGTGGAGGACATGCCGAAGAAAGAAGGCGTGATCGAGATCGAGGGCTCCGTCGTGGAAGCCCTGCCGAATGCCATGTTCCGCGTCGAGCTGAGCAACGGGCACAAGGTTCTCGCCCACATCAGCGGCAAGATGCGACAGCACTACATCCGGATCCTCCCCGAGGACCGCGTGGTGGTGGAGCTCTCGCCGTACGACCTCACCCGAGGTCGGATCGTCTACCGCTACAAGTAAGCGAAGCCGACGGTTCCCGGCGGGAGCCACGAAAGGACCTCGACATGAAGGTCAAGCCCAGCGTCAAGCGCATCTGCGACAAGTGCCAGGTGATCCGTCGCCACGGCCGCGTCATGGTGATCTGCTCCAACCCGCGCCACAAGCAGCGCCAGGGCTGAGCAGGCGTCGGCCCCGGCCGGCACCACACAACTGAACAACCTCCATACGTGAACGCATAGCCGCACACCGCGGTGAAACCACCCCCGGAGCAGAAGGCCGGGGCCCGACCGACGAGGGACGGGACGCGTCACGACCGACACCTCTGCGAACCACCGAAAGGCCATCACATGGCACGCCTCGTTGGTGTGGACCTCCCGCGCGACAAGCGCATCGAGATCGCACTCACCTACATCTACGGCATCGGCCGTACCTCCGCCCAGCAGCTGCTCTCCGAGACCGGGGTCGACCCGAACACTCGGGTGCACGAGCTCGGCGACGACGAGCTGGTCAAGCTCCGCGACGCCATCGACGCCAACTTCAAGATCGAGGGTGACCTCCGACGCGAGGTCCAGGCCGACATCCGTCGCAAGATCGAGATCGGCAGCTACCAGGGTCGCCGTCACCGCATGGGCCTCCCGGTCCGCGGTCAGCGCACCAAGACCAACGCGCGTACCCGCAAGGGTCCCAAGCGCACGGTCGCCGGCAAGAAGAAGTCCAAGTGATCGCACGCCCCCGGGCGTCTCACTGCACTTCGATCTCGAACTCACCGACCAGCTAACCCAGGAGTACATCTATGCCTCCCAAGAGCCGCACCGCGGCCGGCGCCAAGAAGGTGCGCCGCAAGGAGAAGAAGAACGTCGCGCAGGGCGAAGCCCACATCAAGAGCACGTTCAACAACACCATCGTCACCATCACCGACCCCACCGGTGCAGTGATCTCGTGGGCCTCGGCCGGCACCGTCGGCTTCAAGGGCTCGCGCAAGTCCACCCCGTTCGCCGCGCAGATGGCCGCCGAGGCCGCCGGTCGTCGGGCGATGGAGCACGGCATGAAGAAGATCGACGTCTTCGTCAAGGGCCCCGGCTCGGGACGTGAGACCGCGATCCGTTCCCTGGGTGCGATCGGCCTCGAGGTCGGCACCATCCAGGACGTCACGCCCACGCCCCACAACGGCTGCCGCCCGCCCAAGCGCCGCCGCGTCTGACCCGCGCCCGAGAACAGGAGACTTGAGAGATGGCCCGTTACACCGGCCCCATGACCCGGAAGTCCCGCCGTCTCGGCGTGGACCTCGTCGGCGGTGACGCTTCGTTCGAGCGTCGCCCCTACCCCCCCGGCGCGCACGGTCGTGCCCGCATCAAGGAGAGCGAGTACCGCTCGCAGCTGCAGGAGAAGCAGAAGGCCCGCTTCACCTACGGCGTGATGGAGAAGCAGTTCCTGAACTACTACAAGGAGGCCTCGCGCCGCTCTGGCAAGACGGGTGACAACCTGCTCCAGATGCTCGAGTGCCGTCTCGACAACGTGGTCTACCGCGCCGGGTTCGCCCGCACGCGCCGCCACGCCCGCCAGCTGGTCTCGCACGGCCACTTCCTGGTCAACGGCAAGAAGGTCGACATCCCGTCGTTCCAGGTCACCGCGCACGACATCATCGACGTGCGGGAGAAGTCGCTGGAGATGACCCCGTTCATCGTGGCGCGCGAGACCCACGGCGAGCGCGTCGTCCCGGCCTGGCTCGAGGCGCTGCCCGAGCGGATGCGGGTCCTGGTCCACCAGGTCCCCACCCGCGCGCAGATCGACCTGCCGGTCCAGGAGCAGCTCATCGTCGAGTTCTACTCGAAGAAGTAAACGCTCGGGGGCTCCGCCCCCGAGTACCCCCGCTGGGGCTCCGCCCCAGACCCCGGGCAAGTGCTCGGGGGCTCCGCCCCCGAGTGCCCCCGCTGGGGCTCCGCCCCAGACCCCCCGCGGCCCAGGTCGCGGGGGTGGGGGACCGCTCCATCTTCCTTCCACCTCGCAGTTCGGGCCCGTCAAATAGCGGTCGGACCCGGAAAGGAAAGAACCAGTGCTCATCGCACAGCGCCCCACCCTCTCGGAAGAGACCGTCGACGAGTTCCGCTCGCGCTTCGTCATCGAGCCCCTCGAGCCCGGCTTCGGCTACACGCTCGGCAACTCGCTGCGCCGCACGCTGCTCAGCTCGATCCCCGGCGCCTCGGTCACCAGCATCAAGATCGACAACGTCCTGCACGAGTTCTCGACCGTCGAGGGCGTCCGCGAGGACGTCACCGAGCTGATCTTGAACCTCAAGGGCCTCGTCGTCTCCTCCGAGCACGACGAGCCGGTCACCATGTACCTGCGCAAGTCCGGCGCCGGCGACGTCACCGCCGCCGACATCGCGCCCCCGGCCGGTGTCGAGGTGCACAACCCCGACCTCAAGATCGCCACGCTGTCCGACAAGGGCAAGCTGGAGATGGAGCTGGTCGTCGAGCGTGGCCGCGGCTACGTCTCGGCCGTGCTCAACAAGGGTGCCGACAACGAGATCGGCCGGATGCCCGTCGACTCGATCTACAGCCCCGTGCTGAAGGTGACCTACAAGGTCGAGGCCACCCGTGTCGAGCAGCGCACCGACTTCGACAAGCTCGTCATCGACGTCGAGACCAAGCCCTCGATCCGTCCCCGCGACGCGATCGCCTCGGCCGGCAAGACGCTGGTCGAGCTCTTCGGCCTGGCCCGTGAGCTCAACGTCGAGGCCGAGGGCATCGACATCGGTCCCTCGCCCGTCGACGAGCAGCTGGCCGCCGACCTCGCCCTCCCGGTCGAGGACCTGCAGCTGACAGTGCGCTCCTACAACTGCCTCAAGCGCGAGGGCATCCACACCGTGGGTGAGCTCATCGGCCGCTCGGAGCAGGACCTGCTCGACATCCGCAACTTCGGTGCGAAGTCGATCGACGAGGTCAAGGCCAAGCTGGTCGAGATGGGTCTGTCCCTCAAGGACAGCGCGCCCGGCTTCGACGCTGCTGCTGCCCTGGCTGCGTACGGCGACGACGACGACGACGCGTTCGTCGAGGACGAGCAGTACTGACGCTCAGGGGCTCCGCCCCCAGACCCCCGGTCCGTGAGGACCAGGACAAGAGAAAACCGCACCCGAGCAAGCTCGGGTGCGTCTACCCCGGTACCTCACACGGCCGGAGAGAAGAGAGAGAACGATGCCCAAGCCCACCAAGGGTCCCCGCCTCGGCGGCAGCCCCTCCCACCAGCGCCTCATCCTGGCGAACCTGGCCACCCAGCTCTTCGAGCACGGCCGGATCACCACCACCGAGTCGCGGGCCCGCGCCCTGCGTCCGTGGGCCGAGAAGCTGATCACCAAGGCCAAGAAGGGCGACCTGCACAACCGTCGCGAGGTCCTCAAGACCATCCGCGACAAGGGCGTCGTGCACGTGCTCTTCACCGAGATCGCCCCGACCTTCTCGGAGCGCCCCGGCGGCTACACCCGCATCACCAAGATCGGTCCCCGCAAGGGCGACAACGCGCCGATGGCCGTGATCGAGCTCGTCACCGAGGCCTACAGCCCCACGCCGAAGGCGGCCACCCCCGCCCCGGCTGCCGAGGAGACCCCCGCCGAGGAGGCTCCTGCTGAGGAGACCGCCACGGAGGAGACCGCCACCGACGAGGCCCCGACCGAGCTGGGCGAGGAGGCCTCCCCCGAGGAGTCCGTCGTCGCCGAGGCCGAGGTCACCGACGAGGGCGACGCCAAGGCCTGAGAGGCCCCAGCAGCACCGCTCCACGAGGGGAGGTCCACCGGTTCGCCGGGGGGCCTCCCCTTCGTCGTACCCGCTCCCGGCCCGGCGCCTAGACCTGCTCGCCGAGGACCGCGAGCAGGTCGGCGGCGTCCAGCCCCCGCACGCCCCCGGTCTCGCGGGCCAGCCGGTTGAGCGTGACCTGGACCAGCTCGTTGGCCGGGGTGGGCACCCCGTGCAGACGGCCCAGCAGCACCACCTCGCCGTTGAGGTGGTCGACCTCGACGTCCCCGGTGCGGCGCGCCAGGCTCTGCCAGGTCGACGAGCCCGCCTCGTCACGGCGCACGAGCGGCCGCAGCAGGTCGCCGCGCCGGGCCAGGTCCTCCTGGCGGGAGACGACCGCGATCCCGGCCGCCCGCAGCACCCGCTCACCCTCCTCGCGCACCAGGGCGACGAGCCGGTCGGCGGCCGGGCCCTCCTGGCAGGCGGCGTCGACACCGTTGCCGAGGTTCATCAGCAGCTTGCGGTGCTTCCAGGCCATCGCGTCGACGCGCGGGACGCTCTCGAACCCCGCGAGGCGCAGGTCGGCGCTCAGCGCCTCGTCGACCGCGTCGACGCCACTGGGGTAGGTGCCGACGTCGAGCAGCCCGGGTGCTCCCAGGGAGTGCACGACGACCCGGCCGGGAGCCAGGTGGCTGGCCGGCATCATCACGGTCACCGCATGCACGTGGGCGAAGTGGCGCAGCGCGGCGCGCTCGTTGCTGACCCCGTTCTGCAGGCACACCACCGGGGTGCCGGGCGGCGCGTGGGCCGCGAGGTCGGCGAGCGCGGCAGCGGTCTGCTGGGACTTGACCGCCAGCAGCACCACCGTGTCGTCGTGCCAGTCGACCTCGGCCGGGCTGGCGACCGTGCGCAGCCGCACCAGGCGCTCGTCGTGCCCGACACCGAGCCGCAGCCCCTCGGCCTGCAGGCGGGCGAGGTGCTCGCCCCGGGCGACCGCGGTCACGTCGACCCCGGCCTCGTGGAGCAGTGCCGCGACGCCACCACCCACGGCGCCGACGCCGACGACGACGTAGCGGTGCCTGCTCACCGCGGCCACTCGCGCTCGACGAGGCGCACCGCGTCGGCCACGCCGAGGCCGAGGCGGCGTACGGCGGTCACGTAGGCGGCGGCGGCCCGCTCGGCCTCGGGGGCGCCGGCCGGGGCGGCGGAGGCCACGAAGGTGCCGCGCCGGCCCTCGGTCACCACCACGCCGTCGGCCTCGAGCTCGCGGTAGGCGCGCGCCACCGTGCCGGTGGCGACCCCCAGCTGCTCGGCCAGCCCACGCACGGTCGGCAGCCGGGTGCCCGAGGGCAGGTCGCCCGAGGCGGCGCGGGTCGCGACCTGGCGACGCAGCTGCTCGAAGGGCGGCTCCTGCGAGCCCGGGTCGAGCGGCAGCACTGTCATGGCCGCACCCTACGACCCGGTGCGGGCACGGACCGGGGTGCTCGCGCGGCTGGTCACGTGGTAGACCCGGGGCATGGACGCGGACGTGATGGTGGTGGGCGAGGCCCTGGTCGACGTGGTGCACACCGCCGACGGCGAGACGGGGGAGCACCCCGGCGGAAGCGCGGCCAACGTCGCGGTGGCGCTGGCCCGCCTCGGGCGCGGCGTGCGCTTCGCGACGTCGTACGCCGACGACGCCCACGGCCGGCTGATCGGTGAGCACCTGAGCGCCGCGGGCGTCGAGCTGGCCCTCGACCCCCACGTGGTCGAGCGCACCTCGACCGCGGCAGCCACCATCGGCGCCGACGGCGCGGCCAGCTACGAGTTCGACCTCGACTGGCGCCTCGGCGAGGTGCCCCTGTCGCCGGCCCCGGCCGCCGTGCACGTGTGCTCCCTCGGAGCGGTGGTCGAGCCCGGCGCGAGCGCGGTGCTCGAGCTGGTCGAGCAGCTGCGCGAGCGGGCCACCGTCACCTACGACGTCAACGTGCGCGCCGCCGTGACCGGCACCGGCTCCGAGGTGGTCGAGCGGGTCGAGCGGGTGGTCGCGCTGGCCGACCTGGTCAAGGTGAGCGACGAGGACCTCGCCGAGCTGTGGCCCACCCTGCCCGTGGAGCGGGCCGCGGCCCGGCTGCTCTCGATGGGTCCGGCCGCGGTGGTGCTGACGCGTGGCGCGGAGGGCGCCACCTGGATCGACCACGACCGCGAGGTCGCCGTCGCACCCCGACGGGTCGAGGTCGCCGACACCATCGGTGCCGGCGACACCTTCGCCGCGGCGCTCGTCGACGGGCTGGCCGAGGAGGGCCTGCTCGGCGGCCGCCTGGCGGCGATGCCGGTCGAGGTGGTCGAGAGGCTGCTCGCCCACGCCGCCCACGCGGCCTCCGTCACGGTCTCGCGGCCCGGTGCCGACCCGCCGTACCGCTCCGAGCTCGGCTGAGGAGAGGATGGGCGGGTGCGCCTGCGGATCGACCTCGCCTACGACGGCACCGACTTCCGCGGCTGGGCCACCCAGCCCGGCCTGCGCACGGTCCAGCACCACGTGGAGAGCGCCCTGGCGGTCGCGCTGCGCATCGGTGTGCGTCACGACGACCCGCCGGGCAGCGCGCGGGTGCCGGTGGTCTGCGCCGGTCGCACCGACGCCGGGGTGCACGCCCGTGGCCAGGTGGTCCACGCCGACGTCGACGAGGAGCGGGTGCTGGCCTCCGCGGGCCGCTCGCCCGCACCGCCGCTCGAGGCGCTGGTGCGGCGCCTCAACGGCATCCTGCCGCCCGACGTCGTCGTACGCCGTGTCGTCCGGGCTCCCGACGGCTTCGACGCCCGCTTCTCCGCGACCTGGCGCCGCTACGTCTACCGGATCGCCGACCGGCCCGAGACGCTCGACCCGCTGACCAGGCGCGAGGTGCTGGCCTGGGCTCGACCCCTCGACGTCGACCTGCTGCGCAGCGCCTCCACGCACCTGGTGGGCCACCACGACTTCGCCTCCTTCTGCAAGCGCCGGGAGGGCGCGACCACCGTGCGCACGCTGCTCGACCTCGACTGGCGGCGCGCCCCGGCCGGGGGTGTCGAGGCGACGGT
Organism: Nocardioides sp. 31GB23; assembly: GCF_040012395.1. Taxonomy (NCBI): domain Bacteria; kingdom Bacillati; phylum Actinomycetota; class Actinomycetes; order Propionibacteriales; family Nocardioidaceae; genus Nocardioides; species Nocardioides sp. 31GB23. Next base: position 26,804 of record NZ_JBDYKJ010000034.1, read on the forward strand.
GCGCGCCGACGCGTTCTGCCACTCGATGGTGCGCGCCCTGGTGGGCTGCCTGCTCGTGGTGGGGGAGGGGCGCCGCCCGCCCGAGTGGCCCGCACAGCTGCTCCAAGCGCGAGAGCGCCCGTCCCAGGCGGCGGTCGCCCCCGCCCACGGGCTGACCCTCGAGGAGGTCGCCTACCCCGACGACCACGCGCTCGCGCTGCGCGCCGACCAGACCCGGGCCCGCCGCGCCGAGCTGCCCCCGTCCGACACCTCCGAGGAGACCGCGTGAGCGACGAGCACTACTTCACCGCCGACCCCTCGGTGCCCTTCAAGCGGGTGCCGGTCACGGTGTCGGTGTGGGGCCACGACCTCGACCTGGTCACCGGCTCGGGCGTCTTCGCCCAGGGCCGCCTCGACATCGGCACCGCCGTGCTGTTCCGCGAGACGCCGCCGCCGAGCGGCGGCCGGCTGCTCGACCTGGGCTGCGGCTACGGCGTGATCGGGCTGGCGGCCGCGGTGGCGGCGCCCGAGGCGCAGGTGTGCGCCGTCGACGTCAACGAGCGCGCGCTGCTGCTGGCTCGTGACAACGCCCGCGCCCTGGGAGTGGCCGAGCGCTACCGCGCGCTGCTGCCCGACCAGGTGCCGGCGGAGGCGACGTACGACGAGATCTGGTCGAACCCGCCGATCCGGATCGGCAAGCAGGCGCTCCACGAGCTGCTGCTGACCTGGCTGCCGCGGCTGGCACCCGGTGGCCGGGCGGTGCTGGTGGTCGGCAAGAACCTCGGGGCCGACTCGCTGCAGCGCTGGCTCGGCGAGCAGGGCTGGCCCACGACGCGCCTGGCCAGCGCCAAGGGGTTCCGGGTGCTGGAGGCCCGGCGCGCCGAGGACTGACGAGCGGACGACGTGAGCGCGCGGGCGCGGGCACACTGGCGGCCATGACCCACGTGCAGTGGCTGTTCGAGACGGCCTCGGTGCAGCTGCAGGACCTCGTCGCTTCGCTCGAGGAGGCGGACTGGGCCCGCCCCACGAACTGCGGAGTGTCGGTGCGGGAGCTCGTCGAGCACCTGGTCGCAGGCAACGAGTTCGCCGTACGACTCCTGTCGGGCGCAGAGGACGCCCGGTCAGGGGTCGACGAGCTGCGGCTCGGGCCCGACCCGCTGGGCCAGCTGGAGCGCTCCTGCCGTGCCCAGGCAGCAGCCTTCGCGGGCGCCGATCGTGCCCGGCGGTTGCGGCACCCCTCGGGCGACATCGACGTCGAGACGTTCGTCAGGTTCCGGCTGGGCGACCTGACCATCCACACCTGGGACCTCGCCGTCGCCGCAGATCTCGACGCCACCCTGGAGCCGGCGCTGGTGGCGGCGCTGTGGAGGTTGGTCGAGCCGCACCTGCAGGAGATGCAGGCGATGGGGGTCTACGGGGCCGGGACCAGCGGCAGGCTCGCTCCCGAGGCGGATGAGCAGAGCCGACTGCTCGATGCGTTCGGCCGGGCACAGCCCTGAGTGTGCCTGCGCCCGCGCACGGCCGGGTCAGGGGGTGAGGCCGTGGGCGAACAGCTCGGCGGCGGCGGGGTCGGCGCTGGTGCGCCGGCGGTAGGCCAGCAGCACCAGCTCGCTCGCCGGGGCGTTCACCTCGACCACCGGGCGGCCCTCCCCGACGGCCACGGGCTCGGCGTCGAGGTCGGTCGGGGTGAGCAGCAGGGTGCCCGGCAGCGGGTCGATGCGACCCATCCGCAGCTGACGGGGGTAGAAGAGCGTGACGACCTCGCGGACGGCGTCCCAGGCCAGCGCCGCCGGGACGTCCCACTCGTCGCTGCGGCCCTGCGAGTCGAGCAGGTCGAAGGTGTGCAGGTGGGTCTCGTGGGTCTGGCGCCGCGTCCACCACCCGGCGGTGCCGCGGCCACGCCCGAAGGTCCAGGTCTCCTGGTCGGGGTCGGTGCCCACCAGCACCCGCACCAGGTCGTCGGCGTGCGTGCGGAACCAGCCGGGCAGCTCGCCGAGGTCCGTGGGCGCCGGGGCGGGACGGGCCTCGGGATCGCCGGTGCGCACCACGTGGGCGGCCCACTGGTAGACCCCGCCGACGTGCTCGACCAGGTCGGCGACGCACCAGTCGGGGCAGCCCGGCACCGGGGCGGCCGGGTCGGCCTCGTCGACCAGTGCGGCCATCCGCTCGGTGGCGGTCTGCAGGAACCTGTTCCAGTCGTGGGGCACCGGGCCATCCAAGCACGACGACGGCGCCCGGTCCGCGAGGGACCGGGCGCCGCCGTCAGTGGTGCTGCGCAGACGCTGGGCGTGGATCAGCCGGCGTCGGGCACGCCGCCCTCGGGCGGGGCGTCGCCCGCCTGGTCGGAGGAGTCCTCCTCGATCGGAGCGTCACCGATGTCGCTGACGAGCACCGGGGTGAGCTCCTCGGCCTTGCCGCCCTGGAGCTCCACGACGCGCATGCCGGAGATGCCCATGTGGCTGTCGGCGCTGAAGCGGAACGGCGCGAGCTGCGGGCCCTCGATGTCCTCGAAGGACTCGACGGCCTCCACGAGCCCGTCGCGGGTCAGGTCCTCGCCGGCCGCCTGCAGGGCCTGCACGAAGGCGTAGGCCTGCGACATGCCGTAGATGCGGTAGTTGGTCAGGTCGCCGCCCTCGCCCTCCTGGTCCCAGACCTCCTGCCACAGCTGCACCCACGGGTCGTCGGTCGCGTCGACACCGGGGATGTACTCGGTGGTGAGCACGCCGTTGAGCGAGCTGTTGTCACCCTCGACGGCCCCCTCGGAGAACCGGTTGAGCAGCGAGCCGACCAGCTGGGGGTCAGAGCCGACGTTGGAGTAGAACCAGGTCGGCTCGTAGCCCAGGGCCAGCGACGTGAGCTGGGTCAGCGCGGTGTAGGAGGGGGTGTTGAAGGAGATGACGAGGTCGGCGCCGGCGGCCTGGAGACCCGCCACCTGGGGACCGACGTCGGTGTTGCCGGAGGTGTAGCGCTCGACGCCGACGATCTGCTTGTCGAGGTACTGGCGCACGCCCTTCTCGCCGTCCTCGCCGAAGTCGTCGTCCTGCAGGAAGAGCCCGACCTTGGCCTTGGGCATGTTCTCGGCGATGTACTGGCCGATGATCTTGCCCTCGATCTCGTAGTCGGGCTGCCAGCCGAAGGTGTAGGGCTTGGACTCGACGTCGTCGCCCCACTGCAGCGAGCCGGAGGAGACGAAGAGGTCGGGCACGCCCTCGGAGTTCAAGAAGTCGACGACCGCGCTGTGCGTGGGGGTGCCCAGACCGCCCACCATCGCGAAGATCTCGTCCTGCAGCACCAGCTCGTTGGTGACCTGGCTGGTGTTGGTCGGGTTGTAGCCGTCGTCCTTGACGATGTACTCGATCTGGCGACCGTTGACGCCGCCGGCCTCGTTGACGAAGTCGAAGTAGGCCTGGGCGCCGGTCGGGATCTCGCTGTAGCCGGGTGCGGCCACGCCGGTGAGGGGGAAGTGGGCACCCACGGTGACGGTGTCCTCGGTGACGCCGACGTCGGAGGCGCCACCTCCCTCGCCGCCGGTGTCACTCTCGCGGTCGCCTCCGGCGCCGCAGCCCGCCAGGACCATGGTGGCCGTGAGCAGGCCGGCCACAGGGGCCAGCAGTCGTGCCTTCATCGTGTACTTCCCTTCGGGGTGGTGGGTCCGGACGCCTGGGGCGTGCCGGGGTCGTGCTCGTCGGAGCTGTCGTGCTGGTGAGTCGTGGTGGCGGGTGAGCCGGTCTTGCTGGCAGCGCCGGCGGCGGCCATCTGGCGCCGGGCGCGTCGCCCGGCCAGCGACATCCGCGTGGTCCCGACGAGGCCGGCCGGGGCCAGGAGGATGACCAGCACCATGACCAGGCCGTAGACCAGGGGCGCCAGCTCGGCGGACCGGATGTCGGAGAGACCGGCGTCGCCGCCGATGCGGGTGACGAAGGGGGGCAGGAAGGTCAGCAGGCCGGCGCCGATCAGGGCGCCCGACAGGTAGCCCAGGCCCCCGAGGACCACCGCGGTGAGCAGGGTCAGGCTCAGCACGATGGTGAAGCCGCTGGGTGCCGCCAGTCGTGCGGTGATGGCCAGCACCGAGCCGGCGGCACCGGCCGCGGCGGCGCTGACCATGAAGGCGGAGATCCGGGCCCGGCCCAGACGGATGCCGGCCAGCTCGGCGGAGACCTCGTCGTCGCGCACCGCGCGCCAGCGGCGCCCGACCCGGCCACGGGCCAGGTTGGCCAGCAGCACGAAGGTGACGATGAGGGTGATCCAGCCGAGGTAGGCGACGTACTGGCTGCGTGACATCTCGGTGCCGGTCAGCAGGTACTCCAGGTCCAGCGCCCACACGGGCACGTCGGGCAGCGAGACCCGCAGGCCCTGCTCACCACCCAGGAAGCTGCCGAAGTACAGCGCGATGCCGGGCACGGCGATGGCCAGCGCGAGCGTCGCGCCGGCCAGGTAGGGGCCGTGCAGGCGGGCCGCGGCGACACCCACCGCGGTGCCGACCACGAGCGCGACGGCGGTCGAGGCGAGCACCACCAGCGAGATCGGCATCGAGGACGTCGGGTCGTCGAGCAGCAGCGCGGTCGTGTAGGCGCCGAAGGCCATCAGGGCGCCGTGGCCCAGCGAGATCTGGCCGTTGATGCCGGTGAGCACGGTCAGGCCGCCGGCGGCGATGCCGAGGTAGGCCATCGCGGCCAGCTGCAGGGCCCGGAAGTCGCCGACGCTCTCGAGGACCACGACCACCACGGCCAGGCCGACCAGCGCGGTCAGCAGGTGCCGGCCCAGCACCGAGTGGCGCCACACGTCGAGGAAGCGGTTCATCAGACCCTCCTGGCCGAGGCCACGGCGAACAGGCCGCCGGGCTTCAGGGTGAGCACGAGCATCAGGATCAGCAGGGCTGCCAGCGCGACCAGCTCGGAGCCGAGGTAGCCGCTGACGAAGCTGAGGGACAGCCCGAGCGTCAGGCCGCCCACGACCGCGCCGACCGGGCTCTCGAGCCCGCCGAGCACGGCGGCCACGAAGCCGTAGACGACGATCGAGTCCATGTAGCCGGGGTGCACGAGACCGCCGCTGGCGATGAGCAGGCCCGAGAGCGAGCCGACGACCGCGGCCAGCGCCCAGCCGAGGGTGAGCATCCGGCCGACCCGCACGCCCAGCAGCCGGGCCACCTCGGGGTTGTAGGCCGAGGCCCGCATCCGCAGGCCCACGTCGGTGTAGCGGAAGAGCAGCAGGAGCAGCACCATCACGGTGGCCACCGCGACGATCGTGAAGATGCCCGAGGTGGTGAGCCGGATCGTGGTGCCGCCCACCTCGAGGCCACGCAGGCCGAAGGGCGCCGGGAAGGAGCGGAAGCGGTTGCCGAAGATGACCGCGGCCAGGGCGTGCAGGGTGATGAAGAGACCCAGCGTCAGGATGACCGCGTTGATCTCGGGCTTGTCCTCCACCGGGCGGATGACGACCCGCTCGATCACCGCACCGAGCACCAGGCCCGAGAGCAGGGCGGCCGCGAAGCCGATCCAGTAGGAGTAGCCGGCGTCGATCAGGGTCAGCGCGATGAAGGTGGTCACCATCGCCATCGGCGCCTGGGCGAAGTTGACGATCCGCGTGGAGCGGAAGATCAGCACCAGCGCCAGCGCGAACGCGGCGTACACGGCGCCGAGCGTGAGCCCGCCGAGGGCGGTGTTCACGAGTTGTTGCACGTCGATCTCCGTTCTTGGGGTGGGCGGTGTGGCTCAGAAGCCGAGGTAGGCATGGCGCAGCTGGTCGTCGGCGGCCAGGACCGATGCCTTCTCGTCGGCGACGACGCGGCCGAGGTTGAGCACGACGCCGTGGTCGGCCACCGACAGGGCGCTGCGGGCGTTCTGCTCGACGAGCAGGACGCTGAGGCCCTGGTCGTCGACGAGGCCGCGCAGCAGGTCGAAGATCTGCGCCACGATGCGCGGCGCCAGGCCCAGCGACGGCTCGTCGAGCAGCAGCAGGCGGGGCTCCGACATCAGGGCCCGGCCGATGACCAGCATCTGGCGCTCGCCACCCGAGAGCGTGTGCGCCAGGCCGGCACGCCGGTCGGCGAGGACGGGGAAGAGCTCGTAGACGCGCTCGAGGTCCTCGGAGCGCAGCTTGCCGCCCTTGGCCAACCCGCCCAGGCGCAGGTTCTCCTCGATGGTCAGCTCGGTGATCACGCCGCGGCCCTCGGGCACGTGGACCATGCCCAGCGCCGGCATCTGCTCGGCGTTGACCTTGCGCAGCGGCTGGCCGTCGAGGGCGATGGTGCCGGACTCGGGGCGGTGCAGCCCCGAGACGGTGCGCAGCAGCGTGGTCTTGCCGGCGCCGTTGGCGCCGAGGACGGCGGTGATCTGGCCCTTGCCGGCGGAGAACGAGACGTCCTGCAGCGCGGTGATGGGGCCGTAGCCGGCGGTGAGTCGGTCGAGGGTCAGCATCAGTGGGTCACCTCGTCGCCCAGGTAGGCCGCCAGCACGGCGGGGTCGTTGCGCACCTCGTCGGGCGTGCCGTGCGCGATCACCCTGCCGAAGTCGAGGACGGTGATCTCGTCGCAGACCCGCATCACGAGGTCCATGTGGTGCTCGACGAGCATCACCGACATCCGTGAGCCCAGCGACGTCACGAGGTCGCCGAGCTCGTCCATCTCGGCCGACGACAGGCCGCTGGCCGGCTCGTCGAGGAGCAGGAGGGTCGGCTCGGCCGCCAGCGCGCGGGCCAGCGCGACCCGCTTGCGCACCGGGTAGGGCAGGCTCGTGGGGTAGCGGTCGGCGTACTGCTCGATGTGCAGCTCGGCCAGCACTGCCCGGGCGCGCTCGCGCAGCGCCTTCTCCTCGCGCCCGGCGCGGGGCAGCGCCAGCAGCGAGCCCAGGAAGCCCGAGCGGGCGTGCCGGTCGGCGCCGACCACGACGTTGTCGAGCACCGTGATCCGGTCGAAGAGGCCCAGGCCCTGCAGCGTGCGGGCCATCGAGAGCCCGGCCAGCTGGTGGGGGGCCAGCTTGTCGAGCACGGTGCCCTCGCGCACGATCCGGCCGGTGTCGGGGGTGACGAAGCCGCAGGCGACGTTGAAGAGCGTGGTCTTGCCGGCGCCGTTGGGGCCGATGACCCCGTGCACCGAGCCGGGGCGCACCGTCAGGCCCACCTCGCTCAGGGCGGTGATCCCGCCGAAGCGCACGGTGACGTCGGAGAGCTCCAGGGCCGGGGCGGGGCCGCCTTCTGCGGACGGTGTGGACGACATGTGGTCCTTCCTGGAGCGGGCAGCCGGACGCGTTCGTCCGGTTGTGACCTGCACCACCTTGGTCGCAGCGCACAGATCGCGCACTAGGCGGAGAGCACAAAATTCCTTGGCTGCTGCGCTATTTCACCTCCTTTACGCTGGCGTTCCTTGTGCGTTGGGTGCGAACGTGCTGCTCATGCGTGTTGACGTCGGTCCCGGGAGGGCCACCCTGGAGGACGTCCAGCGCGCCTGGCTGCCGCTGGTGGAGCAGTCCGACCAGATCGCCGACAGCATCACGCTGACGCTGCTCGAGCGCGACGCAGCCGTCTACGACCAGGTCGGGCCCGACCTGCGCGCCGACGTCCGCGAGAGCACCAGGGTGCACATCAGGCGCGGCCTCGAGGTCCTCACCGGCCGGCGCCCGGCCGGCGGCTCGTCGGCGGCCCAGGTGTGGCGCGAGACCGGTCGCCGCCGCGCGCAGCAGGGCGTCCCGCTCGAGCTGGTGCTCAACGCCTACACCGTCGGCGCCCGGATGCTGTGGGAGGCGCTGGTGGCCCACTCGCAGCGCAAGGACGGCCGCGGTGACGAGCCGGTGCTGCTGCTGGCGGCCCGGATCGTGTGGTCGAACCTCGACGTGCAGACCGCGGTGCTCATCTCCGCCTACCGCCGCGAGAGCGCCCGCCTGACCCGCGTCGACCTGCAGCGCCAGCAGTCGGTGCTCGACGCCCTCGTGGAGGGCCGCGGCGCCGACCCCGAGTACGCCGCCGAGGTGCGCGACGCGCTCGGCATCGACCCCGACGCCCCGGTCGGCTGCCTGGTGGCGCTGCTCGACGGCGAGGTCGACGCGGGCCTCGAGCCCAGCGAGGACCGGCTCGAGCGGCTCGGGCTGACCGTGCGCTGGCACGTGCGCGGCGGCACCTACTTCGGGCTCGTGGCCGCTTCGTCGCGCGGCGCGACCGGTGCCGCGGTGTCGCCGCTCGCCGAGGACCTCCTCGTCGACGTGGTCGGGCCGCAGGTGCGGGCGCGGGTCGGGGTCTGCGTGGCGCCCGACGGGGTGGCCGGCTTCGCGGCGGCGTACCAGCTGGCGACCCGGGCGGCCGAGACCATGGGCCGGGGCACCACGGGCGCCGTGGCGGTCTCGCAGCGCCTGCCCGAGGTGCTGCTGGCCGGTTCGCCGCAGGTGGCGCCGCTGCTGCTGCGCGAGACCCTCGGCCCGCTGCTGGCCCAGCCCGAGGCCCAGTCGCGCACCCTGCTCGACACGCTCGCCGCGCTGCTGCGCCACGACGGCTCGCCCACGCACGCCGCCGAGGAGCTCTACTGCCACCGCAACACCGTGATCTACCGGCTCAAGCAGATCGAGGAGCTCACCGGCCGGTCCCTGGCCAGCCCCCGCGACAAGCTGCTGCTCGAGCTGGCCCTGATGGCCCGCGACCGCTGACCCGCTCGCCGTTGGTCGAGCAGGGAGGAGCGCCAGCGACGAGCGTCGCCGAGACCCCGTGAGAACCGCGCCGGCCGTACGTCGTGGAGCCGGGCGACCGCGGAGTGGTCACTCCCGACAACCCAGGCCGCCCTGGAGGTGTCGTTCGTGACCACTGCGCCGTCCGAGCCTGCTCGCCGTACGCCGTGGGGTCACCGGGTTTCGGCGACGCTCGAGCCTTCGGCCCTCGCTGCTCAACCAACGGGGTCGTTGGTCGAGCAGGGAGGAGCGCCAGCGACGAGCGTCGTCGAGACCCGGTGAGGGACACGCGGGCCGCAACCACTCGCCGTACGCCACGGGGTCGCTGGGTTTCGGCGATGCTCGAGCCTTCGGCCCTCGCTGCTCAACCAGCGGGGTCGTTGGTCGAGCAGGGAGGAGCGCCAGCGACGAGCGTCGTCGAGACCGCGTGAGAACCGTGCTCGCCGTACGCCATGGGGTCGCCCGGTTTCGGCGACGCTCGAGCCTTCGGCCCTCGCTGCTCAACCAACGGCGGGCCCTCGCTGCTCAACCAACGGCGGGCCCTCGCTGCTCAACCAGCGACGGGGTCGCTCAGGGGTGCAGGAGGGGGCGGAAGAGGGCGAGGGTCTCGTCGACGGCGCGGTCGGCCGCCTCGGAGTGGCGGCCCATGTCGACGAAGCCGTGGACCATGCCGGGGAAGACCCGGTGCTGCACCGGGACCCCGGCCTCCTCGAGGGCGCGGGCGTAGGCGTTGCCGTCGTCGCGCAGGGGGTCCAGCTCGGCGGTGACGACCACGGCCGGGGCCAGGCCGTCGAGGCGGCCGTGCAGCGGCGAGAGCCGCGGGTCGGCGGGGTCGAGGTCGGGCGCGTCGCCGGCGTACTGGGCGCCGAACCAGGCCATCGTGGCGGTGTCGAGGAAGTAGCCCTCGGCGTTCTCGGAGTGCGAGGGGTAGGAGCCGGCCGAGTCGGTGACGGGGTAGATCAGCAGCTGGGCGGCCAGCGGGCGGCCCTCGTCGCGCAGCACCTGGGCGGTGACCGCGGCCAGGTTGCCGCCGGCGGAGTCGCCGGCCACGCCCATCGCCTCGGAGCCGCCGAGGTCGGCGAGGTTGTCGCTGACCCAGTGCGTGGCGGCCAGCACGTCCTCCAGCCCGGCGGGGAAGGGGTGCTCGGGGGCGAGGCGGTAGTCGACCGAGACCACGACGGCCTCGCAGCGCGACGCGATCAACCGGCAGGTCAGGTCGTGGGTGTCGAGGTCGCCGATCACGAAGCCGCCACCGTGGAAGAAGACGACCGTCGGCAGCGACTCGAGGTCGCTCGAGGGCCGGTAGACCCGGCCCGGGCGGGCCGCGGCGCCGCCGGGGAGGTGGACGTCCTCGACCGAGGCCATCTCGGGCAGCACCGAGGGGTCGCGCAGGTCGACGGCCAGGGTGCGGAACCCGGCGCGGGCCTCGTCGGCCGTGCCCTCGTGCATCGGCGGGGTGCCGGCCTGCTCGAGGAAGGTGAGCAGGGTGGCGAGCTGCGGGTCGATCGGCACGGGTGGTCCTCCTGGTGGTGGTGCGGTCGGGGTGGGGTACGTCGCTGGGCTCGGCTCAGACGAAGGCGCTGATGCCGGTCTCGTCGCGGCCGATGAGCAGCTTCTGGATCTGGCTGGTGCCTTCGTAGAGCGTCATCACGCGGGCGTCGCGCAGGTACTTGGCCGGCGGGTACTCGTCGACGTACCCGGCCCCGCCGTGCACCTGCAGCGCGTTGTTGGCCGCGCGCACCGCCGCCTCGGAGGCGAAGAGCTTGGCCTTCGACGCCGCCACCCCGTAGGGCTCGCCGCGGTCGATCAGGTCGGCGCAGCGCCAGGCCAGCAGCCGCGCGGCGTCGGCGTCGAGCGAGATGTCGGCGATCATGTCCTGCACCAGCTGGAAGCCGGCCAGCGGACGGCCGAACTGGGTGCGGGAGGTGGCGTACTCGACCGCCGTCTCGAGGCAGCCCTGCACGATGCCCACGCAGCCGGAGGCCACCGCGAGGCGGCCCTTGTCGAGGGTGCTCATCGCGATCTTGAAGCCGGTGCCCTCCTCGCCGAGCATGGCCGAGGCAGGCACCCGGACCCCGTCGAGGAACAGCTCGGCGGTGGCCTGGCCGCGCAGCCCGAGCTTGCCCTTGATCTCGCGGGCCTCGAAGCCGGGCGCGTCGGTCGGCACCAGGAACGCCGAGATGCCGCGCGGCCCGGCGCCGCCGGTGCGGGCGAAGACCAGCGCGACGTCGGCCCAGGTGCCGTTGGTGATGTAGAGCTTCTGGCCGTCGATCACGTAGTCGTCGCCGTCGCGGCGCGCCCGGGTCGTCAGGTTGCCCGCGTCGGAGCCCACGTCGGGCTCGGTGAGCCCGAAGCAGCCCAGCTTGGTGGCCTCGGCCAGCTGGGGCAGCCACTCCTGCTTCTGCTCCTCGCTGCCGTGGAAGAGGATCGACTTGCCGACCAGGCCGCTGGAGACCGAGACGATGCCGCGCAGCGCCGAGTCGGCGCGACCCAGCTCCTCCATGGCCAGCGAGTAGGTGACGTAGTCGCCGCCGAGGCCGCCGTACTCCTCGGGGATGGTCAGGCCGAAGAACCCGATCTCGGCCATCTTGGGCACGATCGCGAGGTCGACGGACTCGGCGCGGTCCCACTCGACGCGGTGCGGGACCGCCTCGCGGTCGAGGAAGTCGCGTGCCAGCGCGCGGAAGGCCTGCTGCTCGTCGCTCAGGGAGAGGTCCATGGGGTCATCCTGCCTCGGGGGTGGGGGCGGCCAGGTCGACCAGGCGCGCCAGCGCGTCGCGGTGGGCGTCGGGGCTGCCGAGGAGCACGTGGTCGGCCTTGGCCCGCTTGAGCCGCAGGTGCACCGGGCTCTCCCAGGTCATGCCGAGCCCGCCGTGCAGCTGCACGGCCTCCTCGGCGGCGTGCACGGCGACCTCGGAGCAGAAGGCCTGCGCCACGGCCACCGACACCGGTACGTCGCTCTCGCCGGCCAGCGCCGCGGCCGCGTGCGCCGCGACGGCGGAGGCCTGGCCGACCTCGGCGTAGAGGTCGGCGAGGCGGTGCTTGAGCGCCTGGAAGCCGCCGACGACGCGGCCGAACTGGCGGCGCTCCGAGAGGTGCGCGACGGTCTGCTCGAGGCACCAGGCGGCCAGCCCGGCCTGCTCGGCCGCCAGCACCCCGGCCGCGGTGGCCAGGGCGTGGTCGAGGGCGGCGGTGACCTCGTCGCCGGTGGCCAGGGGCGTGCCGGCCTCGACGTCGAGGCGGACGTCGCTGACCGGGCGGGTCGCGTCGAGGGAGGTGCGTGTGGAGACCGCGACCCCGTCGGCGTCGACGGGCACCAGGTGCAGAGCCGGGCCGCCGGGTCCGTGGACGGGCACCAGCAGCAGGTCGGCCGGGAGGCCGACGACACCGCGCACCTCGCCGGCGAGACGGCCGCCGGAGGCCTCGATGCCGGTCCGCCGGGCCCAGGAGCCGGCCGAGGCGGTGCCCGCCGGCACGACGAGAGCCGCGGTGCCGCCCTCGGCCAGGCGGGCGAGCGGCTCGGCGGCGCCGAGGCGGACGAGCAGGCTGGTGGCCAGCACGGCGCTGGTCAGGAACGGCACGGGCGCGCAGGCGCGACCGCACTCCTCGGCGACCACCGCGGCCTCCCGGGGCCCGGCCCCGGCACCGCCGTGCTCCTCGGGCACCAGCAGCGCGGCCAGGCCGAGGTCGTGGGCCAGCCCCGACCAGGCAGGCCCCGAGACGTCGTCGCTGCCGTCGGCCAGGGCGACCAGCGCCTCGGTGGGGCAGGTCTTGACGAGCACGGCGCGCACCGAGCGGCGCAGGTCGGTCTCGACGTCGCTGGGCAGCAGGTCGAGGTCGGGGGCGGCGGGGATCGGCTGGGCGGTCATCGGGGCAGGTCCTTCCACGCCACGTCCTTGTCGACGCGCGGCTCGCCGGGCAGGCCGAGCACGCGCTCGGCGATGATGTTGCGCAGGATCTCGGAGGTGCCGCCCTCGATGGAGTTCCCCTTGGCGCGCAGGTAGCGGTAGCCCGCGTCGCGCCCGGTGAAGTCGACCTTCTCGGGCCTGCTCAGGGTCCAGTCGTCGTAGCGCAGGCCGTCCTCGCCGAGCAGCTCGACCTCCAGGGCCGAGAGCTCCTGGGCGAGCCGGGCGAAGACCAGCTTGGTCGCCGAGCCCTCCGGTCCGGGGGCGCCGACGGCCAGCTGCTGGCGCACCCGGCTGCCGGTGATCCGGGCGGCCTCGGCCTGCACCCACAGGTCGAGCAGGCGCCGGTGCGCCCCGTGCGTACGACGCTCGGGGTGCGCACGCCAGGTCTGCGCCACCTTGCCGACCATCCCGGCCTCGCGCGGGACGGCCTGGCCGCCGATCGAGACCCGCTCGCTGTTGAGCGTGGTGTTGGCGATGCGCCAGCCCTCGCCGACCGCGCCCAGCAGCTGGGCCGCGGGCACGCGCACGTCGGTGAGGAAGACCTCGTTGAACTCGGCCTCGCCGGTCAGCTGCCGCAGCGGGCGCACCTCGACGCCCGGCTCGCGCATGCCGAGCAGGAAGTAGCTCAGCCCGCCGTGCTTGGGCACGTCGGGGTCGGTGCGCGCGACCAGGATCGCGAAGTCGGCCAGGTGGGCCGAGGAGGTCCACACCTTCTGCCCGTTGACCACCCACTCGCCGCTGGACTCGTCGGGCACCGCCCGGGTCGCCACGGCCGCCAGGTCGGAGCCGGCACCGGGCTCGGAGAAGAGCTGGCACCAGATCTCCTCGCCCAGCCACAGCGGGCGCAGGAAGCGCTCGTGCTGCTCGGGGGTGCCGTGCGCCAGGATCGTCGGCGCGGCCATGCCCAGCCCGATGCCGTTGCGCTCGGGGGCGTTGTCGGGCGCCCCGGCCGCGGCGAGCAGGTCGTCGACGTGGGCCTGCAGGTCGCGCGGGAGCCCGAGGCCGCCGAGGCCCGCGGGGAAGTGCACCCAGGCCAGGCCGGCCTCCCACCGGGCGCGCAGGAACTCGGCACGGTCGGTGGTGGCGGGGTCGTGGGCCTCGAGCATGGCGGTGACGCGCTGCTCGAGGTCGCTGCGGTGCTGCTCGCTCACGAGGTCGCGTGCGTCTGCTTGCGGATCTCGGCCTTGGCCAGGGCGTTCTTGTGCACCTCGTCGGGGCCGTCGGCGAAGCGCAGCGTGCGGATCGAGGCGTAGGCGTTGGCCAGCGGGAAGTCCTGGGAGAGGCCGCCGGCACCGTGCACCTGGATGGCCTTGTCGAGGATCCACTGCACCGTCTTCGGCGTGGCGATCTTGATCGCCTGGATCTCGGTGTGGGCGCCGCGGGCACCCACGTCGTCCATCAGCCAGGCGGTCTTGAGCACCAGCAGGCGCAGCTGCTCGAGGCGCACCCGCGACTCCGCGATCCAGTCGCGCACCACGCCCTGCTCGGAGATGGCGCGGCCGAAGGCGACCCGCGAGTCGGCGCGGGTGCACATCAGCTCGATGGCCTTCTCGGCGACGCCGATGGCGCGCATGCAGTGGTGGATGCGGCCGGGGCCCAGGCGGGCCTGGGCGACGCCGAAGCCGCCGCCCTCCTCGCCGATCAGGTTCGAGACCGGCACCCGCACGTCCTCGAAGCGCAGCTCGGCGTGGCCGCCGTGCTCGTGGTCGTCGTAGCCCATCACGTGCATCGGGCGCACCACGGTCAGGCCCGGGGTGTCACGCGGCACCAGGATCTGGCTCTGCTGACGGTGCCGCGAGGCGCTCGGGTCGGTCTTGCCCATCACGATGAAGACCTCGCACTGCGGGTTCATCGCGCCGGTGATCCACCACTTGCGCCCGTTGATGACGTACTCGTCGCCGTCGCGCACGATCGAGGTCTCGATGTTGGTGGCGTCGGAGGAGGCCACGTCGGGCTCGGTCATCGCGAAGGCCGAGCGGATCCGCCCCTCCATGAGCGGGCGCAGCCAGCGCTCCTGCTGCTCGGGGGTGCCGAACATCGCCAGCACCTCCATGTTGCCGGTGTCGGGCGCCGCGCAGTTGAGGGCGGCCGGGGCCAGGTGGCCGGCGCGGCCGGTGATCTCGGCGAGCGGGGCGTACTGCAGGTTGGTCAGCCCGGCGCCCAGGTCGCCGTAGTGGCCCACCGGCAGGAAGAGGTTCCACAGCCCGCGGCTGCGGGCCTCGGCGCGCAGCTCCTGCAGCACCGGCGCGGTCGACCAGGCCCAGCGGTCGTCGAGGCCGGCGAGCTGGTCGGCGAAGACCTTCTCGTTGGGGTGGACGTGGGTGTCCATGAAGTCGAGCAGGCTCTCGCGCAGCTCCTGCGTACGGGCGTCGAAGGCGAAGTCCATGGTGGGTCCCTCCAGGGGGTCGGGTCGGGTCAGAGGTGCGAGGTGGCGGCGAGCCCGGCCGCCAGCAGCGGCGGCACCGCCTCGCCGATGGCATCGAAGCCCTCGCCCACGGTCTGGCCGTGGGCGTGGCGGTAGTGGATGCCCTCGAGAATGACGGCGAGCTTGAGGTGGGCCAGGCCCAGGTGGAAGTCCATCGGGCCCAGGTCGCGCCCCGAGGCGGCGGCGTACGCCGCGAGCTGGTCGTCGGCCGAGGGGTAGCCGGGGGCGGTGGAGACGTCGGCCAGCCCGGCGTCGGCCACCGAGGCGCCGGACCCGGCGACCAGGCCCGCCAGCCGGTCGTAGACGACCAGCAGCGCCAGGTCGGTCAGCGGGTCGCCGAGCGTGGCCATCTCCCAGTCGACGACCGCGCGCACCGGCTGCGGGTGGTCGGGGTCGACGAGCAGGTTGTCGAGGCGGTAGTCGCCGTGCACCACGGCGGGCGCGGCGTCGGGCGGCACGTGGGCGGCCAGGCGCTCGAGCAGCAGGTCGGCGTCGGGCAGGTCGCGGCTGCGCGAGCCCTCGAGCTGGCGGCCCCAGCGGCGCACCTGGCGCTCCAGGAAGCCGGCCGGGCGACCGAGGTCGCCCAGGCCGACCGCGTCGGGGTCGACGGCGTGCAGGTCGGCGAGCACCTCGATCATGCGTCCTGCGAGGGCGCGGGTGCGGTCGGGGCCCAGCGGCTCGACGTCGCTGGCACGGCGCAGCGCCACCCCGTCGACGACCTCCATCAGGTAGAACGGCGCGCCGAGCACGGCGTCGTCGGCGCAGTGCGCGTGCATCGCCGGGACCGGCACCGCGCTGTCGGCCAGGGCGTCCATCACCCGGTACTCGCGGCCCATGTCGTGGGCGGTGGCCTGCACGTGTCCCAGCGGGGGCCGGCGCAGCACCCAGCGCCGCGCGGGCTCCTCGCGCACGTGCAGGGCATAGGTGAGGTTGGAGCGTCCGCCGGTCAGCAGCCGCGCCTCGAGGGCGTCGGCGGCCGGCATCTCGCCGGGGCGCTGCGCGTCGTACCAGCGCTGGACCGCGACCAGGTCGAGGCCGGGCAGGGCGCCGCTCACGCGGGGCCCGCCAGGTGGTCGTCGAGCTTGGACTGCAGCCGGCGCATCCCGCCCAGCCAGCGGTCGGTGTCGGTGGCCCGGGCGGCGTAGTAGGCGGCGACCTCGGGGTGCGGCAGCACCAGGAAGCGGTCGTCGGCCAGGGCGTCGACCCAGGAGCCGGCGACGGTCTCGGGGGTGAGCGCCTCGTCGTGGGAGAGCAGGTCCTGCAGCGGGCCGGCCTCCTCGAGCATCCGGGTGCGCACGCCCTGCGGGCAGATTGCCTGCACGGTGACGCCGCGGTGGCCGTAGGTCACCGAGAGCCACTCGGCGAAGCCGACCGCGGCGTGCTTGGTCACCGAGTACGGCGCGCTGCCGATCATCGTCAGCAGGCCCGCGGCCGAGGCGGTCACCACGAACCGCCCGCCCTCGCCGCCGGCCTCGGCGGAGGCGACCCACTCGGGCACCAGCAGCCGGGCGGCGCGCACGTGGGCCATCACGTTGACGTCGACGACCCGCTCCCACACGTCGTCGGGGGTCTGCAGGCTGTCGGGGCCGCCGGCACCGTCGATGCCGGCGTTGGCCAGGTAGACGTCGATGCGGCCGAGCTCGGCGGTGGCCTCCTCGACCAGGGCGCGCACGCCCGCGTCGGAGGAGCAGTCGCCGGGCACGGCGACCGCGCCGATCTCCTCGGCCGTGCGGCGTACGGCGTCGGCGTCGAGGTCGTTGACCACGACCCGGGCGCCCTCGGCGACCAGGCGGGTGGCCAGCGCGCGGCCGATGCCGCCGGCGGCGCCGGTGACGACCGCGCCGCGGCCGGCCAGCGCCTCGTGGCCGGCCATCACACGCCGCCGGTGAGGGTGACGCCGCCGTCGATGAGCAGGGTCTGGCCGGTGACCCAGTCGGCGTCCTGGGAGAGCAGGAAGGCGACCGCGCCGGCGACGTCCTCGGGCACGCCGAGGCGCTTGAGCGGGTACTGCGAGGACACCTCCTCCTCGCGGCCCTCGTAGAGCGCCGAGGCGAACTGGGTCTTGACCACGGCGGGGGCGACGGCGTTGACGCGGATGGTCGGGCCGAGCTCGACGGCCAGCGACTCGGTCAGCGAGATCATCATCGCCTTGCTGGCGCCGTACATCGAGATGCCCGGGGCGGGCTTGACGCCGCTGACCGAGGAGATGTTGACGACCGAGCCGCCGTGCTCGCCCATCCAGGCGCGGTGCGCGGCCTGCACCCAGGCCAGCGCGCCGATCGCGTTGACCTCGACGATCTTGCGGGCGGCGTCGAGGTCGAGGTCGACGAGGGGACCGTAGGCGGGGTTGATGCCCGCGTTGTTGACCAGCAGGTCGAGGCTGCCGAAGGTCTCGACGGCACGCGTCACGACCTCCTCGCGGTGCGCGGGGTCGTCGGCCTTCCCGGCGACGGCCAGGGCCACGTCGGGACCGCCCAGGGTGCGCACGGCCTCCTCGAGGGCCTCGGGCTTGCGGGCGGTCAGCACGACGCGCGCGCCCTCGTCGACGAGTCGCTGGGCGATGCCCAGGCCGATCCCGCGGCTGGCGCCGGTGACGACGGCGGTGCGGCCCTTGAGTCCCTGCATGGTGCTCCCTCTCGAGTGGGTCGTTGCGCTCTGACTAAGCGCTTGCTTACTCTGACGCCATGGCCGCCGCCCGTCAACCCTCCACCACCGACGCGCGCGAGCGCCTGCTCGAGGCGGCGGTGGCCTCGTTCGCGGCCCGCGGCTTCCACGGCACCACCACCCGTGACATCGCTGCCGGCGCGGGGATGAGCCCGGCCGCGCTCTACGTGCACCACCGCTCCAAGGAGGAGCTGCTGCACCTGATCGCGCGGGAGGGGCACCTGCGCACGCTCGCGCTGGTGGAGGCCGCCGTCGGCCAGGGCGAGGGACCGGTCGGGCAGCTGACGCGGCTGGTCGAGGACTTCGTGCGCCACCACGCGCTGACCCACACCACGGCCCGCGTCATCAACTACGAGATGGCCGCGCTCAGCCCCGAGCACCTCGCCGAGATCATGGACCTGCGCCGGCGCATCGACGCCGTCGTCCGCGACGTCATCGACCGCGGCGTCGCGGCCGGGGTGCTGGCCACGGCCGATCCCGCGATGACCGCGACCGCGCTGCTGTCGCTGGGTATCGACGTGGCGCGGTGGTACCGCGACGACGCCGGCTGGACCCCCGAGCAGGTCGCCGCGCACTACCGCGACCTGGCGCTGCGGATGGCCGGCGCCTGAGGCTCGGCGGACGGCGGGTGGGCCGGTCACCGGGTCTCGGCGTCGTTCGTCGCTGGCGCTCCTCACTGCTCGACCAACGGAGGCGGGTGGCTCAGGCCTCCTCGAGGGAGGAGACGACCATGTCGGCCACCTCCGCGGCGTCGGCCGCGTCGGCGGAGGTGACGGTGATGGTGACGACGTCGGCACCGACCTGGGCCAGCAGCACCTCGAACTGGCCCGGGGTGCCGTTGATGTCGAGCTGGTAGTCGGCGCGCAGCACGTCGCCGACGGGGGAGTCGACGGTGGCCACGTCGCCGGTGGTGTCGGCGAACTGCTCGAGCTGCTGGGCGAGCTGCTGCTCCGCGGGCAGCTCGCCGGGCTGGTGCAGCACGTTGACGTTGGTGAGCACGCCGCCCTGGGCCCCGCCGTCGGCGACCGCGACCAGGTCGACGTCCTGCAGCGTCGCCTCGAGCTGCGCGGGCGGCACGCCGAGCCGCTCGGCGATCGCGGCGAGCGCGCCGTCCTCGCCGTCGGCCAGCGCCTCCTGGGCCTCGAGGCTCTCCCAGCCCTCCGGCAGGCGCAGCCGCACCTGGTCGGTGCTGACCTCCTGGCTGCCGTCGTCGGCCGAGGTGTCCTCGGGGCTGTCCTGGGAGGGGGTCGACGTCGACTCGGCGGCGGAGCCGGTGCCGGCGTCGTCGCCCCCGCAGGCGGCCAGGCCGCCGGCAGCGAGGACGGCGAGCAGGGCGAGGGAGGCGGGCGCGGTGCGCGGACGTGGCTTCACTCCCGGACGGTACCCACCTGCTCGGGCCCCACACCTGGCTGCCGCTCCCACATGGCGGCGACGGCCACCACGGCCAGCGCGAGGACGGCTCCGGCCACGATGTCGACGACGTAGTGCTCGGCGAAGTAGACCAGCGCCAGGCTCATCAGGGCCGGGTAGCCCAGCAGCAGCCACCGCCAGGGCGAGCCCAGCCGCTGCACCGCGTGCACGGCGACCAGGAAGGCGATCCCGGCGTGCAGGGAGGGCATCGCGGCCACGGGGTTGCCCACGCCCTGCAGCACCAGGTCGAGGCGGCCGATGCCCAGGTCGTCCCAGCCCCGGCCGGTGAGCCGGGTGACCTCGCCCATCAGGCCCTCGCGCGAGGCCATCCACGGCGGGGCCATCGGGTAGAGGACGTAGACGACCAGGGCCCCGAAGCAGATCATCAGGTAGCGCCGCATCCACCGCGCCCAGGCCGCCCGGTCGCGTACCCACAGCACCGCGGCCAGGCTCAGCCCCACCAGGAAGTGGCTGGCGTAGACGGTGGTCAGCACGACGTCGTACCAGGAGGGCGACGCGGCGCGCAGGCACGGGCGCCCGCACCACGCGGCCTGCAGGTGCTCGGTCGGGGTGGTGCCGCCGCCGAGCCACTCGTCGACCCGGATCGGCATCGTCCAGTGCACCGGCAGGCCGAGCTCGTCGGTCAGGCCGCGGCTGTAGAAGTAGACGACCAGGCCGAGCATCGGCAGCGACCAGTCGCGCAGGAAGCGCAGGTGGTGGCGGGCCGGGGCCTCGACGTCCCAGGCGATGGTGCCCAGCCACAGCCACACGAAGACCTGGACGGTGTCGTTGGGGATGCCCAGGGTGCTCGACCAGGCCACGAGCGCCGTCGCCCACGCCGCCACCGCCAGGGCGCGGGGCAGCCGGCGGGTGCGACCGGTGGTCGGGGCCGCGACCGTCTCCGGCGCGGTCCCGGTGAGGCTCGAGGCCATGGCAGGAGCCTAGGCACGACAACGGCCCGGGGGGGGGGGGGGGGGGGGGGG